>JAZUQD010000139.1:0-4585 GCA_045605505.1 Pradoshia sp. | reverse complement strand
TGGAAGCATTCCTATGATCAAATTATGGCTCAAATTCATCCCGGTGCCATTTTGCTCCTACATTCTGTGTCTAAGGACAATGCAGAAGCCCTTGGCCAGGTGATTACAGATTTAAAAAAGAGAGGGTATACCTTTAAAAGCTTGGATGAAATAAAGGACGAAAAATCAGAGCAGATACCTCAAAAACCAAAATTAAATCATGTAAAGATTTATTATTAAAATAACAAACCGCTTACACTTGTGAGCGGTATATTTTTTATAATTTAATTTATTTTGAATTTAAAGTATACTATTGTGCTATTAAAATTATTACAGTGAAGGTAGAGTCATTAAAAGCGAATTATTACAACTAGTAAGAGGCCCTGTTTATGTACTTAAGACAGTGAAAAATCGGATTTATAGCTTTTCATTAGGGAGGTTTATGTGAAGTTCTTAACATTATATGTGAAAAGTAGCAGTGAGAATTTTATTGGTATGAAGAGGTGAATTTAGCCTTTAAGCTCCGTATATGACATATAAGAATTATCTCATATAAATGATTTCTGAAATTACCATTAATTTATTAGGATAATAGTACAGTTAAATTAGGATAAGCAGGAATTATTATTAAGATCTCACATAAATTAGCTTTGGGGCCTAAATACCTATTTGTATTATCCGATATACATTATGGCCTACTTATTAGAAGAAAAATAATAGAAAAAGGAGAGGGTCAGATGAAATGCCCAAATTGTGGTCATGAGAATGAAGGAGGAAGGTTTTGCGAAAACTGTGGTAAGCAGTTAGTTGATACTGCGGAGAGTCAGGTACAACAACAAGCTATCCCACAAGCAAACCATGAAAATACAGATTCATCACAGACGGAGGATTATCTTAAAAAGACAAAAGATCAATCCAAACAATATATCAATTATTTCATCGATGTATTGAAAAAGCCGTATGTCAGTCTTCATAGCAGTATCGAAAGCCAACATTTTATTCATGCAATCATTACTCTTGTTTTATATTGTCTGCTCATTCCATTAATGATGTATTTCGGAGTAAAAGGTTTAATAAACAATATTAATTTACTAGAAGAGGTTGATATTACACTTCCATTTATGGACATGGTCTTTAAACCATTCTTGGCTTACGCTATTTTGATGGTATTAGTTGTTGCATTTACCTTCGTTTCTATTAAATTGGGACGCGTAAATGTAACGTTCAAGGAAGTGTTAACAAGATATGGCATACTGCTTATTCCATTTGTACTGATTCTTGCTATAGGACTTATTTTATCTATCCTAAACGTAAGCATGTTTGTTATTTTTTTGGCAATTGGATTGATCGGATCAATGTATGTTGCGGTTCCTGTGCTTATCGCCTTTTATAAAAAGAATAATCCTGGTGAAGGATTGGATGTTGTATATGGAACATTGCTAACTTATATACTTACGAGTATCGCAATGTTAATAATGGGTGAAATACTATTTGATTCACTAATAGAAACAATAAAAACTTACATCGAAGGTCCTGGTTCTTACTGGGATTATTAATCCTAATCATTCTCTAATCATATAGGCCATTTATATATTAGTAATGAGGAGGAATCTTGATGAAATATTGTAAGAATTGCGGTAAAGAGCTTAAAGAAGGTGCTCAATTTTGTAAGGAGTGTGGCACATCGGTTCAGGAACAGAATAATACGACAATCTCACAAAATAATCATGTTCCTGAGAGAAAGCCAATGTCGCCTAAACAAAAGAAATGGATTATTGCAGGAATTGCAGTGGCAGTACTTTTAATCAGTGCGTATAAAATTGGAGATATTTTTTACTCAAAAGAACGTTTGATTAATAATTTCGAAGAAGCATTGATTGCACATGATGAGAAGGAAGTTGCTAAGTTATTGCATTCAACTGATAAAAAACTTGAGATTAACAAAGATACAGTTAAAGCATTTGTGAATTACTATAAAGAGAATCCAGACGAAATAAAGACAACAGTAGAAACATTAAGAAGGCAATCTACTGTTACAAATGCAGAGCGTGAAGCTGAAAACTATGAAGATTTCTTGGGAACTGCTACTGATGAAATGGTTAATCTCGCTCAGAATGGAAAAGTCCTCTTTTATGATAAATATGAATTAATCATAGATTCTGTTTATCTGAACGTAGCAACCAATTATAAGGATACGGAGCTGTATATAGATAAAGAGAAAGTTGGTAAGTCAGATACAGCTGATTTTGAAAAAATTTATGGTCCATACATTCCGGGTATCCATGATGTGGAAGCAAAGTTGAAAACTGATTTTGTAGACTTAGTTGTTGAAGATAAGATCACAGTGCAGGATGGAGAAACTCAAACAGTTGACTTGTATCTCGAAGGCGAAAATGTGCACATTGATACTTCGATCGATCCTGAAGAAATAGATCTTAAAGGGAAAATGTATGTGAATGGTAAAGATGTGGAGATCAACCCTTTTCAGGAACAAGAATTTGGACCGGTGTTAACAGACGGTACCATGAAGGTTGTGGTAGAAACTGAACTTCCTTGGGGCATCATTAAAACGAAAGAAAAAGTAATTGAAAGTAATTATATAAAGGTTAATCTTGGAGAGCACGAAGAAACGCAGAAAACCATTATGGATACTGTAGTTAAGAGTAACCGTGAAAGTCTAAGTGCCTTTACGACCGGAAAAACCTCGGATATGACCGTGGCAACTGACAATCTAAAAGAGTCTGTTCAGGAAGAAATTGATAGACTTAAAGATTA
Source organism: Pradoshia sp. (assembly GCA_045605505.1). Taxonomy (GTDB): domain Bacteria; phylum Bacillota; class Bacilli; order Bacillales; family Pradoshiaceae; genus Pradoshia. The sequence goes on along the minus strand of JAZUQD010000139.1, from coordinate 1,831 downwards.
TGATGAATTATTCAAAGGTAAATATATTAGTACTTCATTTGACCTTGATTCATTTAATGTTTTCTATGAAGATAAAGCATGGATTGCCAATGTTGCAGTACTTATAAAAAGTCAAAGTGATTACTATTATGAGGGGGATACTCCCGAATTAGAAGATAATGATGATTCCTATGAGGTTAAGCTGATTTATGATGAGAAAGCTAAGAAGTGGTTGGTAGACTCATTAAACTATACTTATTTCAATGATGAAAATGTGAAAGAAGTAAAAGAGGAATCACCAAAGGAGCATACAACAAAAGAGACAGCTTCCACCACTGAACAAACCAATGAAGCAGATGAATCTACCGAAATTAATCAGCTAATGGATAACTATCTTAATGGAATAATCACTGCCATAAACGACGATAATTTTGATGCAGTATCTGATTATTTACAAAAAGATAGTGAACTCTATAAAAGCCAAAAGAATTTGGTCAGTAATCTGTACTCAAAAGGGACTACAGAAGAGTTGATTGACTATAAAGTTACCGGAGCTTCTGAGGAAGATCAAAAATTTACAGTATCAACTTACGAAAAAATTAAGATCAACTATTCAAATGGTAAGTCTGAAACAAAAGAATTTGACTGGACTTACAAGGGAGTGAAAGAAGGTACGGAGTACTTGCTGACTTCCATTGAAAGTAAATAAGACAAGGGAAAGACAGATAGTAGATGATTACTATCTGTCTTTCTTTGCTTTAGATGGAGGAAAGTAAGAGAAGTTTTTGACTTACTGGTGCAGGTCATTCTTTAAAGATATAATGGGAAATAGAATGATATATGAATGGAGGAGGGAATATATGCTTACAGAAGCAAGCTCTCTTTTAAAGAAGTATTTTGGTTATGATTCTTTTCGCAATGGACAAGCCAAAATTATTGAGCAGGTGCTACAAGGAATCGATACACTAGGAATTATGCCGACAGGCGGAGGTAAATCAATTTGTTATCAAATTCCGGCGATGATCATACCGGGCGTTACCCTCGTTATTTCTCCATTAATCTCTCTCATGAAGGACCAGGTAGATTCACTGGACCAGGCCGGAATACCAGCCACCTTTATTAATAGTTCCCTAACCGCGAGTGAAGTGAATGACCGTTTGTATGACATCCAGCAGGGGGTTTATAAGCTCTTATATCTGGCGCCTGAAAGACTGGAGTCACATGGTTTTATTGAGGATATCCGTCAGTTGCCGGTTGGATTAATTGCTGTAGATGAAGCTCACTGTATATCACAATGGGGTCATGATTTCCGCCCGAGTTATTTACGTATCCAATCATTAGCTGAACAATTGAATTCCAATCCGGTTGTCCTTGCCCTGACAGCAACAGCGACTCCGCGAGTGCAGGCAGATATTCGCCAGTCCTTGAATATTGAGGATTCACATACGGTTATAACTGGCTTCGAACGGGAGAATTTAAGCTTCCAGGTCGTGAAAGGGCAAAATAAACAAAAATATATTGATGCGTATGTAGGGAAAAATAATCAGGAATCCGGGATTATTTACTGTGCCACTCGAAAAACAGTGGACCATCTATATGAACGTCTCCAACAAAAAGGTATAACAGTTGGGAGATATCATGCGGGTTTATCAAGTACAGAACGTGAAACGGAGCAAAACAGATTTCTAAGTGATGAAATTACCGTCATGGTTGCAACGAATGCGTTTGGGATGGGGATAGATAAATCGAATGTACGATATGTGATTCATGCTCAAATGCCTAAAAATATGGAAAGTTACTATCAGGAGGCAGGCCGTGCCGGACGTGATGGCTTACCGAGTGAATGTATATT
>JAZUQD010000138.1:0-4560 GCA_045605505.1 Pradoshia sp. | reverse complement strand
ATACAGTTACCTGCTGCCAATGCCGGGGCAATTTTCCATACAGCCATTAGAATTGGGAAGTTCCAAGGAATAATTTGTCCAACTACTCCAAGAGGTTCCTGGAAGTGATAAGCTACTGTATCATTGTCTAATTGAGTAGTTCTACCTTCCTGGGTACGAATGGCACTTGCAAAATAACGGAAGTGATCGATTGCCAAAGGAATATCCGCATTTAATGTTTCACGTACTGCTTTCCCATTATCCCATGTTTCAGGTATAGCAATTTTTTCTAAGTTATCTTCTAAACGATCAGCTATCTTATTTAATACACGAGCACGTTCAGCAGCAGAAGTTTTCCCCCAAGCTTCTTTAGCTGCGTGTGCTGCATCTAGTGCCAATTCGATATCTTCAGCTGAAGAACGAGCGGCTTTTGTAAAGACTTCTCCGGTTACCGGAGATTTATTATCAAAATACTGACCTTTAACCGGTGCAACCCATTTGCCTCCGATAAAGTTATCGTATTTTTCTTTGAAATGGACAACGGAACCATCCGTATTAGGATTTGCATAAATCATCTTAACTTCTCCCCTTTGTTTGTATTGAAAAATCGTAGATGTAAGGTTTTTGATGCTATTTTGGAATAAAAATATTCATCAAGAAAACGTTTACTTTCCTATTATTCGACTAATTCAATGAAATTTCAAATAATATGACTGTGATTATAGGAGAAATGCAATATGTAGTTATGACTATCGATTTTCTCTTCCAATATAATCCTAAAGTATCATAGTATCAGTGCTAAAATAGTCTATAGAATCTTTTATTATCAAGATAAAAAATAAGGAGGTTAAACAATGGATATTGCAGTTATTGGATCGAATATGGTCGATCTTATCTCATATATTGATCGAATGCCAAAAGAGGGAGAAACCCTGGAGGCTCCGGATTTTGAAATTGGTTGTGGAGGAAAAGGGGCCAATCAGGCAGTTGCAGCAGCAAAACTGGGCTCAAAGGTAATGATGGTCACAAAGGTAGGCGATGACATTTTTGCAGATAATACCATTCGGAATCTGGAGCGGTACGGCATTGATACAGAGTTTACCAATAAGGTTCAGGGAACCTCCAGCGGGGTTGCACCAATCTTTGTTGATCCGGATTCCAAAAATCGTATTTTAATTATAAAAGGAGCTAATCAATACCTTTTACCAGAGGATGTGGATAAAGCAAAAGAAAAGCTGAAAACATGTTCTTTGATCGTTCTTCAATTGGAAATTCCGCTAGAGACAGTTTATCGTGCGATTGAAATGGGGAATGAGCTTGGGATTCCTGTTATCCTGAATCCAGCTCCTGCTACCAAAAAATTAGACTTTAGCTATGTATGTAAATGTGACTTTTTCATTCCGAATGAAAGTGAACTCGAGATTTTAACAGGCCTTCCCGTTTCAACAATTGAACAAATTGAAGCTGCTGCAGCCTGCCTGGTAGAAGAAGGAGTAAAAAATGTTATTGTGACGATGGGTAGCCGTGGTGTGATGTGGGTAACCGACAATGGGGCACATATTGTGGATTCATATAAGGTTGATGCAATTGACACGACGGGAGCTGGAGATGCGTTCATCGGCTGTTTTGCCCATTATTATGTAAAAAATAGTGATGTTGTACAATCGATAAAAATGGCCACCGCCTTTGCAGCATTAAGTGTCACAAAACGTGGTACACAAAATTCTTATCCCAACATGGATGAAGTCAATTTGTTTCTAAGTGCAAAGAAGGAATTATAGACAGGATTTAAACTGTAACTTGGCAAATGAAAAACGAGGTCTTTGCATAAGCCGTAGTACTTCTTTTTGCTAGTTTTAGAACAAACTATATAATAGCAAGAAATTCGAGAGCTATTATTTACTTATAAACCATTAAATTGGAAATATAGCATCATTTTAAACAGGATTGTCAAAGTGAGTAAACTCGGGAAGTTAGACTTAAACTCTAACTTCCTGAGTTTAATAATGAGAGTTCTCGTAAGTCGAAATGTATTCTTATAATAATCTAAAAATAGAAAATTATTCAATATGTATTGCTTTTGCGAATAAACGCAATTATAATAAAGTATGTGAAATATTGAGCAATCTAATATACATATGGAGGATTGATTGGAATGAAAGCAGCTGTAGTGAGTGCAAAGAATCCTGGTAAAGTTGAAATCGTTGAAAAGGAACTGCCAAAGTTAAAACCCGGTCAAGCTTTAGTTGATGTAGAATATTGTGGAGTTTGCCATACAGACTTGCATGTAGCAAAAGGTGATTTCGGCGAGGTTCCAGGAAGAGTTCCTGGACATGAAGGAATCGGAATTGTTAAAGAAATTGCAGATGATGTAACAAGTTTAAAAGTAGGAGACCGTGTAAGCATTGCGTGGTTCTATAAAGGATGCGGGACATGTGAATACTGTGTGACAGGAAATGAAACTTTCTGCCGTAACGTACAAAACGCAGGTTTCACTGTTGATGGAGCAATGGCTGAACAATGTATCGTAGAAGCGGACTATGCAGTTAAAGTACCTGAAGGGCTAGATCCGGCTCAAGCGAGCAGTATTACTTGCGCAGGTGTTACTTGCTACAAAGCGATCAAAGTTTCTGATATTAAACCTGGTCAATGGATTGCGATTTATGGTTGCGGTGGTTTAGGAAATCTGGCCATTCAATATGCCAAAAATGTATTCAATGCAAAAGTAATCGCAGTGGATATCAATGATGATAAATTGGCATTGTCAAAAGAAGTGGGTGCAGACCTTGTATGCAACCCATTAACAGATGGTGATGCAGGTGAGTGGATTCAGGAAAAAGTTGGCGGAGCTCACGCTGCTGTCGTAACAGCTGTTTCTAAAGTTGCCTTTAACCAAGCCGTAAACTCTGTACGTGCTACTTCCAAGGTTGTTGCAGTTGGCCTTCCTCCAGAAACAATGGATTTAGCTATTGTGAAAACTGTATTGGATGGTATCCAAATTGTTGGGTCCTTAGTTGGTACACGTAAAGATTTAGAAGAGGCTTTCCAATTTGGGGCAGAGGGCAAAGTAGTGCCAATCGTAGAAACAAGATGCCTGCACGAAGTAAATGATATTTTTGAAGAAATGGAAGCAGGTAAAATCCAGGGCCGTATGGTCATCGATATGCACAAACACGAATAATTCCAATCCATATCCTTATAAAATAAACATCAAGCAGTCTTACATTCCATAGTGGATGTAAGGCTGTTTTTTATGCCTTCTTTAGGATTCAAGAGGGCTTAGTACATAGATAAAGTATTTAACATCATGTTTACTTTACGAGGAATATTTCCTGGTAATGTGAAGCTGATTGATTAATCTTGTTCCTTTCACAGTGAAAATACTGCAGAATAAGGAGAAACAGGAGACCCATAAATAAAAAGTAATCTTCTATAAACTATATACAGGTAATATGAAAAAATACACTCTACTGTTAGGTGTAACCTAACAGTAGAGTGTATTAGATTGATTATCCTAATCTTTTTTTCTTCTGATAGTTATACAAAATCACCAACAACGCAAACCACAATGGTGTCAGTAGTAGGGGTAAGCGTGTTTCTGCTGCAAAAAGCATGACGATTAGTATAAAAGCAAACATACCCAGGATTATATAATTTATAAATGGTGTGAATGGAGCTTTAAATGTTGTTGAAGCTCTCAAATCTGGTCTCGTTTTAACATATTTGATATGAGAGATTAGGATAATGCTCCATACCCAAATAAAACAGATTGCGCTGATGGTGGTAACGATTGTAAAAGCCTGCTCAGGTAGCAGCTTGCTAAGCAGCGCCCCAATTGAAACGACAATTGTAGAAGTAAGTAATGCATTACTTGGTACATGGTGTTTATTTAATTTCGAGAATTTTTTCGGTGCTTCTTTATTATTGCTTAAGTTAAAAAGGATACGGCTGGTTGAAAATAAGCCGCTGTTTGAAGCAGATGCTGCTGATGTTAAAACAACGAAGTTGATAATACCAGCTGCCATTGGAATACCGATTAAGGCAAATACACCTACGAATGGACTGCTTGTTGCATTTAACTGATCCCAGGGATTGATGCATAAAATAACAAATAAGGCACCTACATAAAACAGCAAAATTCGTACAGGTATTTTGTTGATAGCCGATGGAATGTTTTTTCGCGGATTAGCTGTTTCAGCAGCAGATACACCAATAAGTTCAACTCCTACGAAAGAGAAGACAACCATTTGCAGTGATAGTAAGAACCCGGATATTCCATTCGGGAACATACCGCCATGATTCCAAAGATTAGAAATTGAAACAGTTCCGCTATCCGTTTCAAAGCCAATTACAAGTAATACGATCCCTACAACAATTAATGCAACAATGGTAATGACTTTAATAATGGCAAACCAGAATTCCAATTCACCAAATAGTTTCACGGTTAATAAATTCAACCCTAAAAGGATTACTAAACAGATGATGGCAGGTACCCATTGTGGGATGTCAAACCAATATTGTGTATATAACCCAACAGCGATAATATCAGCCATGGCCGTCATAATCCAGCAGAACCAATAC
>JAZUQD010000137.1:0-1845 GCA_045605505.1 Pradoshia sp. | reverse complement strand
CGCAAAAGGTGAAAGTCAGGTTCAAGCATTCTTGGAGAAAAAGAAGCCTTACAAAAAGAGCTTTAAAGTCGCACATACACTGGATGGCTTAGATGAACTTCATACATTTATTAAAGAGGTAGAAGAATTAACAGAAACAAGGCCTCCCATAGTTTTAGAGTCTACTGGGCATTATCATGTGCCTGTTGTGCAGTATTTTGAAAAACGAGGATATCTGTTAATCGTTGTGAATCCACTCATTTCATACAAAGCGAAAAGTTCGAGTTTACGTAAAGTAAAAACAGACATAATCGATGCCCACCACCTCTGCGAGCTGTATTACAAAGAAGATTTAGAGCCCTATAAACAGCGTGGCATCCAGCTTTTAAACCTCCGTAATTTGACCAGACAGCATGAGAATTTGACAGGCATGTTTGTTCAGGCAAAGTTACAGTTTCAATCCGTGCTGGATCAAGTGTTTCCAGCATATGTAGGCGTATTTGGAGAATTATATTCAGATGTATCTTTACGTACATTATCAGCTTTTCCTACCTCTAAAGAGGTCTTGGAAGCTGGTGAAGAGAATCTATCTAGGAAAATTCATGAACTATGTAGGAGCCGATCTCAGCAATGGGCACGAAATCAAGCGAATAAACTCATGGAAGCAGCTAGTCAAAACCCATTTCAGCAGACCTTGTACCACAGTCATTTGATCAGTTTAGAAATGCTTATTAACATTCTTCTGGAATACAAAAAGCATCTATCCAAACTTGAGGAAGAGATAGATGCTTTAGCAAAAAATATAGAAGAATATAAGATTATCCAATCTATCCCTGGCATCGGTGAGAAAATCGCAGCCACGATTATTTCCGAGATTGGGGAAATAGATCGGTTTAATCACGCCAAGAAGTTGGTAGCCTTTGCGGGTATTGATCCCAGTGTATTCGAGTCGGGTACCTTCAAAGGTACCAAGAATCACATCACGAAAAGAGGGTCCAGCAGGCTAAGACATGCCTTATTTACAGCTGTCCGTTGTGCCATTCGAGATGCACGTAAAACCCGAAAGACCAAGGAACTCATCCCACGAAATAAGAGATTACGTGAGTTTTACGACAAAAAGCGTGAAGAAGGAAAACCTTATCGAGTAGCCATTATTGCCTGTGCGAACAAGCTATTGCATTGGATTTACGCTCTTTTGAAAAGCAAATCAACTTTCCAAGATGTCGCTTAAAAATAGATATTTGAATATCTTCAAGTAACTTCCATATCGTCGAAGGAAGTTTATTTGTCATGCCTTAATTTCAGTATAACATGCTTAAATTATATGATTGAGTGAAATGTTTGACAAACTATTAGCTGGTTTTGTTTAAGTGAAAACATTCACAAATCAACATCATTATTAGCATAACTCACTCCGATAAATGTATATATTCTAATACCTCTATTTTGAAATCGTGATTACATTTTAGCTTATTAATCTTTCCACTGTCACAGGGTGGAAAAATCCTTACTTTTACTAAATCTTCTTTATCAGTATCAAGATTTCCAGAAGGTATTTTAATTTTTATGGAAACATCATAAGAATGATTGTCATTATACTTTATACCGTCGATTCTTTGCCATTTCCAGCTAAAAAGGGCATCGTCCCCATATTCTTTTATCACCCTTTTATCAATAGTAGGAAGTACAAGGTCTGAAACAATATCTTCTGTTGTAAAATATGAATTTTCTACTGCTGGAATAGTTTCTGCTTTAACAGTTTGTATTGGAGTAAAAGTAAACAAGAAAAATCCAAATATCATTAAGTATTTTTTATCCACTAACACTCACCTCATAATAATTTACTCCTTATTCTTCTCAATTTAT
>JAZUQD010000136.1:0-18049 GCA_045605505.1 Pradoshia sp. | reverse complement strand
AACCCAGTGGAACAAATAACAAAATAGTACCGCCAAACTGTCTCAAAGCTATTGAAAGATGCTTAAGAGCAGAACACCATCAGAATATATGAATAGCAAAATCTGCTTGTAAGCAGGTATATTGTAAAGCAGCAAATGGATATGTATACTTTGAGCATACAACCAGAATAACCAGGAGGCTTGATTATGAAAGTTGATATATGGTTTGATTATGCTTGTCCTTTCTGTTATATAGGAAAGCGACGATTAGAAGCGGCCATAGCTGAATTTACGCATACAGATCAAATTGAAGTACATTATCACAGCTATCAGCTTGAACCTGATGCACCTAGGGAGCGGAATTCAACTATTCATGAACATATCGCCGCTAAATACGGTACTACAGTCGATTACGCAAAAAAAATGAATGAACCTATAACTGAACAGGCTCGTGAAGCTGGACTTATCTTCCGCTTTGACACAATGATTCCCACAAATACAGCTGATGCTCATCGTCTTACCCATTATGCTGAAAGCAATGGAAAAGGTGCTGAGATGACTGAACGTTTATTTAAAGCTTATTTTTCAGATTCTCTGCACATTGGAGACCACTCTACCTTGCTGAAAGTGGCAAAGGAAATAGGACTTCCTGAAAAAGAGGCTTTGGACGTACTTGAAAAAGGATATTTTACGGAGCAAATGAATAAGGATATCCAAACTGGAGTAGAAATTGGAATTCAGGGAGTCCCTTTTTTCGTATTTAATAATAAATATGCAATCTCAGGAGCGCAAAGCATAACCACGCTTAAAGAAATACTGCGAGATGTATGGGAAGAAGAACAGGATCCAACTTCAATTACTTTCTCGAAAAAACAAAACATAAGTGAATATTGCACGGATGATGAGTGCTACACCGCATAATCCAATCTAAAGAAGCGAGGAGACTATAATAGCCTTCTCGCTTCTTATTTTATAGTATACTATTCCTCTGCTAAATACCCTCTTATTGCATATATAAGAGGTAGAAGGAAGTACTTGCTTAATCAACGGACAATTTATAACCATAAATCCACCATATCATAAAACCGCTTAAACCTTACGTTCCATTCGAAATAAAAAGAAAGAGGTTTTAAACGCTATTCAAAGCACTTGTATATGATTTTAATAATGTATTGGTTTACGTTGCGGTATGTATCTATGTAAAATATGAATCCCTCCAAAGTTTCCGTTTTCTGAAGATCTCATATACTCAGCATACATAGTTTGAGCCTGCTGTGAATAATACTTTCGGTAATCTATGTGTAACTCAGCATTTATATAATTCATAATTCTTATGTACTGTTTTTTGATCTTTTTAGCCTCTTGTGAAAATTGAATCATTTTCTTAAATTCTGCTATTAAATTTTGAACGAATAGAACATTACCAGCTACATTCAGTAAAAAATCAAGCTTATCATCTAAATTATCCGCATAGTGTATCTGCATGTTTACTCCATTTTGGTTGTTTCGAGCACTCTTTTCATGTGAATGAATCAACAAATTTTTCATCCTCTCTGTTTTAGAGTTCTATTTCCTACCTACATAAATATTCTGATTAGTTTGTATTTTTAGTATAAATTGTCACCTCTATATCTGAAAAGATGTCTAAAGTCATGTTCATATCATTAGCTTATAAGTCCTTTTACTCATACGTCCGATTCCATATTATATGAATCTTCACCTATCACATAACATAAAAAAGCCAACTTAAGTTGGCTTTTACCATCATTTTTGAGATCTTCTAATAGTGTTGTTTCTTCTTGTTTGCTGGGATACAGACAGCTATAAAGATAATTGCAGCCAATCTGAATGCTGGGTAGGCACCCCTTCTGACTCTCCCTGATTTTTGATAAAAATGAGATCTCTTTTCCTATTTTACTCATTCAATCAATCTACTGAATGAATCGACTGCCATTTGGTCATCATCTTTCTTTTAATTAGCCGCTAACTAATATCTGTACAATCCTTGAATATTTAGGTCTTCCTATTCATACCCTGACAATATGGCTTGATTTTCACTCCATTTTGATTTCTAATTCTGACTCACTACCATAATTTTGTTCGCTCTATGCTGATATTTGCCAGTCTCCATCTCTGGGAGATTGCATTTTTATTTTTACGGGTATGATGTTTAATGAAACTTTTTTCATCCATCATACGTTATACAATTTAAGAAAGGAGTCGAGGATTTTGAAAAAAGGAACAATTATATTAATAGCAGGAGTTGCGTTCGTTGGCATCATTATCGCTATGTTTGCTTCGAGCTATAATGGGTTTGTTAACGCAGAGGAAAATGTTGATCAAGCTTATTCGCAGATCGATAATCAATTACAAAGAAGAATGGACTTAATACCTAATTTAGTGAATACCGTTAAGGGGTATGCCGAGCATGAAGAATCTGTTATCAATGATGTCTCAACTGCCCGCTCCAAACTTGCCGGTGCTGATACACCACAGGAACAAGCAACAGCGAACGATGAATTGACAGGTGCCCTGAATCGTCTCTTGGTAGTTGTCGAAAACTATCCGGATCTGAAAGCCAATCAAAATTTCCAGCAATTAATGGATGAGCTTGCCGGTACAGAGAATCGGATTGCCGTAGCAAGACAGGACTATAATACAGAGGTTTCAGCTTACAATAAAAAGGTAAAGCAATTCCCTGGAGCCTTGATTGCAGGCATGTTTAATTTTGATAGCAAGGAATATTTTAAAGCTGCTGATGGTGCAGAACAGGCGCCTACAGTAGATTTTAATGGTACAGAATGATGTATAAAAAGATTCTCCTTTCAGTGGCGATATTTATATGCTTGGTAGTCAGCCTGATTGGAGGCCCAGTTTCTGCAGCTGTTCCCACTCCCCAGGGAGATATTTACGTTCAGGATTTTGCCAATCTCTTGGATGAACAAGAGAAACAAGAATTAATCCGCTTAGGCCGAACGCTAGAGGACCAAACAAAAGCTCAAATTGCCGTATTAACCGTACCTTCTTTGGAAAATCAAACACTTGAAGAATACGCGTTAGAAGCCTTCCGCACATATGGGCTTGGTGATCAAGAGCTTAATAATGGGGTTCTTTTACTAATATCCACCGAAGATCGTAAAGCACGCATTGAAGTTGGATATGGCCTTGAAGGAGCATTGCCTGATGGGAAGGTTGGCAGAATATTGGATACCTATACCATTCCTTATATGAAATCTAACCAACCTGACCAAGCTGTCGTTAATACATATAAGGAATTATTTAACGTCGTCTCTCAGGAATATCAATTAAATGAATCAACCGATTCAAAAGCCTTTGTCTCTGAAGAAAATAATGAAGGCGGCATGGCGACCTGGAAAAAACTATTAATTGGAGCGGCAATTATTGTTTTCATCATTATTGATATGACTTTCTTTGGTGGCACGTTCACTTATATGCTTCTTCACATTCTCTCTGCATTTTCAAGGAATGGCGGAGGACGTGGAGGTGGAAACCGCGGTGGTGGTGGTGGTTCATCTGGCGGCGGAGGAGCATCGAGAGGTTGGTAGTCCATAAACTAGAGCCATATGTCCATATGGCTCTAGTTATCATTATAGTTTGATTATACTCTGCGTTTCGATCGATTGGTAACAAGCTTCAATTACTTTCATGTTTTGCACGGTATTTAATGGCGTATAGGCTGGCGTTTGATTGTTAAGTATACATTCTGCAAAATGATCTACTTGCATCATATATTGATCACACATAATCACTTCTTTGCGGGTCTCTCCTCCACTTTTAACCAATAATTCTCCTTGATGTCCAACAAGATCTGGTCGATAAGCGTTTCTGCTTATAATCTCTCCTAAAGTGCCAACTACACGGTATTCATTGCGATTGGTCATTTCAAAACTACAATCAAACATTGCGTTCACCCCATTATCCATCTTCATATTTGCTGTTGTGGTTAAATCAACACCATATGGATTATTCAGATCTGCAAAACCCATTATTTCTACAGGTTCCGCTCCAAGAATATGTCTAATGGCATGGATATTATAACACCCAACATCATATAAAGCCCCTCCCCCTTTTTCGGAAGATAAACGAATATTTCCCTCATCATCTCTCAATAAAAACGAATGACTGGCATACATATACTTTACTTCGCCAATTTCGCCGGTTTTAATAATATCTTTAACACGTTTATGCTGGGCATGAAATTGATACATAAACGCTTCCATCATTTTCACATCGTAACGCTCACATGCATTCATCATTTCGATTGTTTCCGCCTCTGTCAAAGCAGCTGGCTTCTCAACCAACACATGTTTACCAGCTTTTGCTGCTTCCATTGTCCATTTTGCATGTAAATGGTTTGGTAATGGAATATATACGGCGTCTATTTCAGGATCAGCTAATAATTCTTCGTATGAATCATAGGCCTTTGGAATCTCCAAGCTTATAGCCACATCTTTAGCCCTTTGACTTTGGCTGGCAATGGCTGTAACCTCTCCATAGGAAGAACGTTTAATAGCGGGAATGACTTGAGTTTGTCCAATATCTGCCGTACTTAAAATACCCCATTTTATTTTTGGCATTTTAATTTCTCCTTTCCAAAGTCCTAAAAAAAAACGGATCATTCAGGATGATCCGTTTCTTAGAAGTACTTCTATTATAGATAATAATGGACATATTTGGCAATTCTCATCAACAGTTTATCTTTTATTTTCAGGTTATCAAAATAATCCAATTTAATTTCTTTTGAATCCCCCAAATCTACATCTAATTGTTTTTGAACCGTTTGACTAAATGGGGACGATTTCATAAATAGGGTCATTTCATCATTTAATCTAAAAGAACGTGAATCAATATTCACTGTACCGATCATTAATCTTGTTTGATCAATCAAAACAACTTTTCCATGAAAGATTCCTTTTTCATATTGGTATACTCTCATTCCGTTTTCAAGTGCTTCCCTCACAAAAGGATAAGCAGCCTGGGTTAACATTAAACCATCTGAATGTTTCGGCCACATAATGGTCACCTTTACCCCCCTTTTTCTCGCCCGTTTCAACGCATCCATAAAATCTCGATTATCCGGGATAAAATAAGGTGTTGCAATTATGATTTGCTGCTTGGCACTATCAAATTCTTTGATAAAATCTTCAACCAATCCATATCCACTTGAATAAACCTTTAAATAATGATTTGTATCTCCTTTTTCCAAGGTAACCTTATGAACGGGTGGTAAGTCACCAGTATTTACCTGCCAATCCTTACAAAATTGTTGTTCAAAATCCTGAACTCCCTCACCTGTCATACGAATCTGATAATCATGCCATGTATCTTTTGTATATTTTTGTGCAACGTTTAGTCCGCCTGTGTACCCTATTTTCCCATCTATCACAGCTATACGACGATGGTTTCGATGCTGGATGCTATACCAAATATGGGGGAAATGCGGATCATTACTATAGGTTAGGTGAACTCCTGCTTTCTTTAGCTCGTCAAACCACTCATTTTTTCCCTTTAGCGATCCGGCACGATCAACAGAATAATAAACATCTACACCTGCATCCGCCTTTTTCTTCAATAAATCAAAGAACTTTTTACTCGCTTCACCGTTACCAATTGAAAAATAGTGAATGTATACATATTCCTTAGCTTCTTCAATATCTTTGGAAAACTGCGGATAAAAGGTATCCCAATCTGTGTAAAGTCCAAAGTTACTATTTCGGTTTGGATAGGTATACGGTTGGCTTTCTGCCTCTACTTGTTTTCTACCAGCTTTAATATCAAAATGAACCCACACCAAAAGCAACCCTATAAAGGTGATAAAAAGCAACAGACCATTTACTATGTATACAATTATCTTTTTTAACATACTGACTATCCTTTGATTAGGAGATCAGTTTCTATCCCCTTTTTGCTTAGTATGTATCAAAAGCCTCCAGATTATTTTAGTAGGTAGAAAGAATTCGTTTGGATATCCTGATAATCATCCGGTTAAATAGGTTATGGCCTAAAATCATGATTATCTCCATTTCGAATGACTCTTTGAAAAAAGAAGAGCCTCCTATTGCCCTTTAAAGAGCTAATAGGAGGCTTTATTAGATTAGCAGCTATGGCTGTGAGAATTATTTTTTACTTTGGAACCAGTTTCCCCACGCAACAAATCACCTTCAGTTGCTTTAATGATTTCATCTGTTACTGTATTGGATATGACTGTAGCTACCATTTGCAGAAGATCATTCACTTCTAATTGTGACTGTTTAAATTCCTGAACGATTGGAATTTCATCCAGTTCACGTTCAACTTTAGCTAATTTGTCCTCAGTTTTCCTCAATGCTTCTGCTTTTCCATAATGTTGGAAGTTGACCGCCTGTTTTTGTAACCCCTTGATTACTGACATTAACTCAGCAATTTTTTCATTTTCGTTAATTTGTGCTTCCGCACGTTTAAAGAAATCAACTTCATTTGTGGTTGAGATCATTTTAGCCAAGTCTTTTGCTTTGTCAATAATTTGTTCTTTCGTGTAGTTCCCCATTTTTAAACTCCCACCTCTACCTCTTTTGTTTCTTCCACATATTCACCATCAAGTGACCATGTTTTAGCATTTGTAATTTTTACTTTTACAATTTTACCGATAACAGATTTTGGAGCTCTAAAGTTAACCAACTTATTTTTAGTTGTATATCCTGCCAGTACCTCAGGATTATTCTTACTTTCCCCTTCAACCAATACATCGAGTATCTGACCTTTGTAAATTTGATTCTTTTTATTGGCTGTTTCATTAACCAGCGCATTCAGACGTTGAAGACGTTCCTTTTTCACTTCCATTGGAACATTATCTTTCATTTTTGCTGCTGGTGTACCTTCACGCGGAGAATAAATAAATGTATAAGCTAAGTCGTATCCTACTTCTTTATAAAGGGACATCGTTTCTTCAAACTGTTCGTCCGTTTCATTCGGATAACCAACTATAATATCAGTCGTAAGTGTGACATTAGGAATCGCTTCCTTAATTTTTCGAACTAATTCCAGGTATTGCTCACGTGTATATTTACGAGCCATGATTTTCAAGACATCATTATTACCGGATTGAACAGGCAAATGGATATGATCCATCAAGTTACCGCCCTTGGCCAGAACTTCAATCAATTGATCATCAAAATCACGAGGATGACTTGTCGTAAAGCGCACACGCGGAATATCAATTTTACGGATTTCATCCATTAAATCACCGAGGCGATAGTTCATATCGTCAAAGTCCTTACCATATGCATTTACGTTTTGCCCAAGCAATGTAATTTCCTGATACCCTTGCGCCGCAAGCTGGCGGACTTCCTGAATAATATCTTCCGGTCTGCGGCTGCGTTCT
The DNA here is from genome assembly GCA_045605505.1 of Pradoshia sp. GTDB lineage: Bacteria > Bacillota > Bacilli > Bacillales > Pradoshiaceae > Pradoshia. The sequence continues at coordinate 10,689 of JAZUQD010000136.1, read as the reverse complement.
TTTCCACGTGTAAATGGAACAATACAGTACGTACAGAACTTATCACAACCATACATAATATTAACCCAAGCCTTGATGTTTCCTTTTCTTACTTTTGGAAGGTTCTCAATAATATCCCCTTCCTTGGACCAAACTTCTATGACCATTTCTTTGGACATATAAGCTTCCATCAAAATTTCCGGCAAACGGTGAATATTATGTGTACCAAAGATCATATCTACAAATGCATGCTTTTGCAAAATTTTATTAACGACAGATTCTTCCTGAGACATACACCCGCATACACCCAATAATAAATCAGGTCTATTTTTTCTCAATGCTTTTAAATGGCCAAGCTCTCCGAATACTTTATTTTCCGCATTTTCACGGATCGCGCATGTATTTAATAAAATGACATTGGCATCGTCTACACTGTCAGTTGGTTCATAGCCAAGAGCTAAAAAGATACCAGACATAACTTCTGTATCATGCTCATTCATTTGGCAACCGTATGTACGGATATAAAACTTACGTCCTTCACCCATACCACGGAATTGTTCATTAATATTAAAATCCTTATGATAATTAACCGCCTCTTTACCGCGTCTCTTAGCATCTTTTAAGGATGGTGGCATATAAACCGTTTCAAAATACTTACTATAATCCTTTTCTTGCTTTTTGTCAGTTTTAACAGCGGTCGTTGTATCCAATCGTTGCTGCTCGTTCATATAAATCCCCTTCCATGTATCTGCACTTATTCATTAAATCTGACTATTTTATTAAATAAAATAAACACATTCATAAACATTCATAAACACACTCATCAAAGAACTATAATCAAAAATAACAATCACAAAATGTAGTAAATCATTTTCAAAATGAATATTGTCACATTCATTTAGTATAAAGGTTTTGGGCAAATTTCTCAATATGAAGTGTAAAATAGCCTATTAAGGGATAAATAAACAGTTAAAAAAGAAGACCTATTTTAGTTAATACTATTTATTAGCAAATTTTTGGATAGCGGAAATTATTTCACAACTTTTAAAGTGATTATTTCGCACTAGCTTTTTATCTTAAAAAATTCATAAAAAAAGTTCGTCTGTGTTATACCAAAGGCACCCTCGATATAAAGCAGACAAACCATCCCTAAATGACATATTCTATTCATTTACTTTGCGAATCCAATATCCCTGATCGGCCATATGCGCAGTTTCACTTCTCCAATTATGTTATTCATTGGCACAAATCCGAATATTCTACTGTCCTTGCTGTATAAACGATTATCTCCAAGGACAAACATCTGTCCTTTTGGCACTTTATATTCACTAGTCAAATTCTTCAATGTAAAATCTTCTGTCAATCTTTCCTCTTCCTGCAAATCCATCTTAAATTCCTCTAAATAAGGCTCATCATAGGCTTTTCCGTTGATATAAAGAACATCATTCTTCATTTCAACCGTATCTCCAGGAAGGCCAATGACACGCTTTACATAATTATCAGATGAATCCGTTGCATGAAATACAACCTCATCAAAACGATCGATTGTCGTCATTTTACTTAATATAACCCGATTGCCATCCTCAAGAGTAGGAAGCATAGATTCTCCCCTCACTGTAGTCGGTGTAAAAACAAACTGACGCAATAAAGTTACAATAATGATCGCTAATAGGACAGATTTAAACACCGACAGTGCTTCTTTTCGAATATTCATTTTATTATTCACGAACGTACTCCTTTTACCTAATTCATTGTATACACGCTCTATACTCTTCTTTATTTATTCCCTCAGGAAGAAAAATACAAACGTATGGATGATTAAGTAAAAAGATTGGTTATTTGTTTAAAATCCGTCCCTAATTATAGAAAGCGTATTAAACTCGCCATAATTAACGAGCATGTAATCTCTTTTTAGAATGGTATACTATTCTTAAGTGAGGTGGAAAAATGTATAATATTGGAGATGTTATCTTTCAGTTTTTCTCTATTATAGTTGTTATCTTTTTAGTTACGATTATGGTCTACACATTTCGTACATTCAAACTGCGAATAAGCCAGTTAGATAGAATAGAAGAAAAGTTGGATAAATTAGTACAAGAAACACCGAAAGAATAACAACAATGAACTTCAACAAAGTCGATTATATAAAAAACTGCACCAAGACTCCCACTAAGGACAATAGTCCAGTTCATACATTTACTTATAAATCTTCCACAACAATCAGTACTTTCTTTCCGTTTCATTATTAAATACTAGAATAAAAATGATTAAAGACGACTTTTCTTCATACATACTAAGCAAATAAGTCCTTTTTAAAATCAACTCGAAAATAAGTGTATTGAAAAAATGGATTTTTTAACCAATTAGTTATAAAGTAAAGTTATAGTTTTAATAAAAGGAGTTGTGAATATGCCAGCGCAAATTGCAGTAGAGGATTTGTTTAACAAACAAAAAATCTTTGGGGTGTAACTCCAACTGCACCCTTAATAAAGGGAGAAAAACATGAAACTATTTTTTGATGACTATTTAACAGGTCAAGCCGTTCAATTAAGACAAATGAAACATAATCTATTTGAACACTTTACTCAAATTGAGAATGAAACTAGCACATTATTACTTGCAAATGATGACATTCCATTTCCATTAACAGTTGAAGATCACACCGATTTTTTTAATTCGATTAGTGGAAAAAAAGAAGAATTTCTGTTTGGAGTTTTTGATAAAGAATCAGATGAACTCATTGGTTCATGCGGTGTATTCAAGATCAACTGGAAGAATAGCACGTGTTTTGTTGGAATTTCGATTGGAACCAAATGGCAAAATAAAGACTTTGGCACAGATGCTATGAAAACATTAACTTCATTTATTTTCAATTACATTCACATCCATAAAATTAAACTGCATGTGTTTAGTTTTAATGCCAATGCAATCCGCTCATATGAAAAATGCCATTTTAGCAAAGAAGGTACATTACGCAACGAAATTTTTAGATTTGGCTCCTTTCATGATGTACATGTATATGGTTTATTGAGAGAAGATTGGTCAAAATGCTAGCCAAATAATTAAAAAGCATGGATTCAAGATTAAACTTGAATCCATGCTTTTTCTCTAAATTTGTATATTCATTTAAACTATTATCTACTCACTTTTACTCTCTTAATAAATGACTTTCTCTATTTAATAATCCCCAGTTCTTTACCCGCCTTATCAAATGCGTTCAATGCTAGGGCCAGCTCCTCTTTGGAGTGTTCGGCAGTCACGATGGTTCTGACCCGCGCAAGTCCTTTTGCGACAGTTGGGAATGCAATCCCTTGAGCAAATACACCATGCTCCAATAATTTGTCTGACAGTTGATGTGCGAGAGCCTCATCTCCGACAATAATCGGCGTAATCGGTGTTTTGCTTTTCCCCGTGTTAAAACCCATAAATTCCAGTCCTTCTTTAAAGAACTTCGTATTCTCCCATAACCGATCAATTAACTCAGGCTCCTCTAATAGAACATTAATCGCTTCTATATTAGCCATTGTCACTGCTGGCGGGTGTGACGTACTAAATAAGAAAGGCCTGCCTTTATGGATTAAATAATCGATCAGTGTACGACTGCTTGCTACATATCCTCCCAGAACCCCTATAGCCTTGCTTAACGTACCAACTTGAATATGAACCCGTCCATCTAGACCAAAGTGATTGACAGTACCGCGACCATTTTGACCAAGGACTCCTGAGGCATGAGCATCATCCACCATAATAAGTGCATCATATTTCTCTGCTAACTCCACAATTTCTGGTAACGGAGCTATATTACCATCCATTGAAAAGACACCATCTGTAACAATCAAGCGTTTACGATAGGATTGTGTCTCTTTTAGAGCGTCTTCAAGGCTCGTCATATCGACATGCTTGTATACGCGACGAGCAGCTTTTGTTAATCGGATTCCATCGATTATGGAAGCATGGTTTAATTCATCTGATATGACCACATCGTCCTGCGTAAGGATTGCAGATAGAACTCCTTGGTTTGTAGTAAATCCGGATTGAAATACTAATGCTGCTTCCGTATGTTTAAATTTTGCTAATTTTCCTTCTAGCTCCATATGCATATCCAGGGTACCGGCTATTGTACGAACCGATCCAGTCCCTACTCCATATTGTTCAGTCGCATCAAGCGCAGCATCCTTTAAGCGTGGATGCGAAGTTAACCCAAGATAATTATTAGACGACAATTGAATCACTTTGTTTCCATTGATCACAACCTTGGAACCTTGTTCTGATTCCAAAGGAATTAAGGAACGGAACGTACCTTCTCCTTTCATTTCATCCAATTCTGCTTGCAAATATTCAAACCCCTTCAAATTGCTTCCTCCTTTATCCAATAATTTCTCTAATGTCACTTCTATTCCCTATATTCTTTCATTATATCAATAATAGTGGATTAAATTTCCCCTCTACCTATTAAATTCTCTACTAAGGGAGTAATACCACTTTTCCACATTCACCTTTAATCATAAGTTCAAACCCCTTCTCAAACTCCTCTAAAGGGAAGTGGTGGGTGATCAAAGGTTTAACGTCAACCTGCCCTGAATCCAGTAGCCTGGAGACCTGCTGCCATGTTTTGAACATTTGTCTCCCTGTGATTCCTTGCACGGTTACTCCTTTAAAAACGATATCATCGGTGATATTGAGTGATACCGGCTTAGACGGCAAACTTAAAATAGAAAATCTGCCGCCATTTGTAATCATTTTAAACCCCTGATCAATGGCAACAGGATGACCGCTCATTTCACAAACGATATCAACCCCATTCCCATTCGTTAAATCATAAACCGCCTGAACAGGATCAGTCTTGGATGAATTGATTGTTACAGTTGCTCCGAGCTTATCGGCCAAGCCTAAACGGTAATCATTAATATCGAGCGCAATCACCTGCGAGGCACCTGCTGCTTTTGCCACTCCAACTGCCATGATTCCAATTGGACCACAACCGATAACCGCAACCGTTTTTCCTACAACATCACCAGATAATACGGTATGGACCGCATTTCCCATCGGTTCCTGAATGGATGCTACATCAATAGGCATATCATCAGGATTTTTCCACAGATTGGATGCCGGCAAAGCTACATATTCAGCAAAACACCCTTGAGTATCCACGCCAATTATTTTTGTGTTTTTACATATATGATAATGTCCAGTCATACATTGAGGGCAACTCCCACAAACTAAATGAGTCTCAGCAGAAACATAATCGCCTACCTCGTAATTCTGAACTTTATCTCCTACTTTAACAATCTCCCCCGAAAATTCATGCCCAAATGCATAAGGCGGTTTAACACGGTTTTGAGACCATTCATCCCATGTATATATATGGACATCAGTGCCGCATATTGATGTCGCCTTCACCTTAATCAACACTTCATTCTCTTTAATTGAAGGAATATCGATGAGTTGAAGCTCAGCTCCATAACCCCTTTTGTGTTTTACAATCGCTCTCATTTTCCCATCCACGGTTTACACTCTCCTTACTAAAACTTCCCTTATACCAAAATTGTAAAATTTTATCATATTCATGTAAATAGACTATTCCACGTGTGACGGACAGTTGAATATTACCAGGATATTTTTTTGAAAACGTCTTACTTTTTTGTTAAAACCAAATTTCTTTTACTATATTTACATACAGAATGGAATGTTCGAAAATTTGTTACTTTGATAGCCTGCCATCCCAAAACAAAAAAGTCTCTGGAATCCCAGAGACTTCATACAAAGGCTAGATACGTTTTGCATAAATAACAAAAAGTTTTTCTTTATCCTTCGTTGCAGTAACGAGCATGATTTCTTCTTTATTAATGTTCTTTATAAATACACAATCCTTATAAGCAATTGTATCTTTTCGATAAACTTCATAAACATATGTACTTTCATAATCCGTTATATGAATCAATTCGCCCGTATCAACTGAATATAATTCACGTATAGGTTTATTATCTTGAAATGCAACAAGGCCAACCGTCCCTAACTCATTTGGGTATGCAGTTTGCTCTAAATGGCCGATTCCTTTGTTTAAATATTTTTGGTTTATTCCCTCTATCAATGGCCATTCTATTTTTAAATTGTTCATTTTTAAATAACCAATTGTATCTCCTTCACTATAGGGGGGCGGAACAATCGTTACTTCCTCTTCCTTAGTATGGCTCATTATTTCTTTACTGCTTATCTCTATGCCCGGTTGTTCTACGATTACCTCTGCTTTAGAGAATTCGCTCACTAAATCAAAGATTGGCGAGATTAATAAATATAAACCTATTAGGGTTAATACGATACTAATTTTTTTTCGAGACATTTGATTCAGTCCTTATTCGAATCCATCAGATACCAGGCAAATAATAAACAAATGGCTCCGGTAATCTGCTTAATATATGGGAGCCGGCTTTCTTTAGCCGCATTTAAACTTTGATAGCTGATTTCATTTCTATGAGAATCATCCTGATGAATCTGAGTCGCATACTCTCCTTCATAGCAGCCGACACCATCGCGGCCTATATATTCGGCATTACTTAATTTTACGGCATCTGTTTCTTTGAAACAGATAAAGAGCAGCATTAAACAAGCAAGTACAGCTGTAACACTTTTCATCAGGTATTCTCCCTTATCTTGTTTAAGTACTATTTATCCGTATTTATTCTCTATAAACGATAAAATACTTTCCTCGCGTGGAATAAAAAGTAAACACCGGCCATTAATACGGCCGGTGTTTATAAACTCATATAAATTCAGCTGTTAATTGATCAAAATGCTCCTGAGTCAAATCTAAATTAGCAGTCGATAATGGTTTTTCAGCATATCCCTGAATTAATTCCTGATAGGAAGGCTGTTCAGTATTTTGATAGATTAAGCCAGTCACTAAACCTTGATGCTCCATTAGTGTCTGCATTGCTGCTTCCTTATTGGATGAATCGTACTCTTCTATTGTTGAAAGCTTTGTCAGATTTTCCTTGAACCAATCATACGTATTCACTTTATTGTAGGTCACACAAGGGCTGAAAACATTAATTAGGGAGAATCCTTTATGGCGAATGCCTGCCTCAATCAGGGCTGTCAAATCTTTTAAATCAGTAGAAAAGCTTTGCGCTACAAATGTAGCTCCAACCGACAAGGCCATTTCCATTGGTGATATTGCCTGTTCGATCGAACCTCCAGGTGTTGATTTAGTCTTAAAACCAACAGAAGAACGCGGAGATGTCTGCCCTTTTGTTAAACCATAAATTTGATTGTCCATCACAATATAGGTGATATCTATATTTCTCCTAATCGCATGTACAGTGTGCCCCATACCTATTGCAAATCCATCCCCGTCTCCACCTGAGGCAAGAACGGTTAAATCTCGATTAGCCATTTTTACACCCTGTGCTATTGGTAAAGAACGGCCATGTATACTGTGAAACCCATAGGATTGGATATAACCTGAAATACGGCCCGAACAACCGATACCAGAAATAACAGCGAGTTGGTCCGGTTCCAGTCCAACGTTAGCTGCTGCCCTTTGGATCGCTGCCTGAACAGAGAAGTCTCCACAACCGGGACACCAGTTTGGTTTTACATTATTCCTGAAATCTTTAAATGTAGCCATTTAAACCAACTCCCTGCAATTTGAATAGACTTCGTGCGGCAAAAATGGATTACCGTCGTATTTTAAAAGCTTCATAATCTTATCACCATGGCCAATATTCATTTTTAGGATATTAGCCAATTGTCCTGTTGCGTTATTCTCTATGACCACTATCTTCTTTGCTTTCTGTACATAAGACAGTATCTCCTGAGCCGGAAATGGATGCAACAGTCTGATATGGACATGATTTACTTTAATCCCATCACTCTCAAGTCTATCCATTGTCTCTTCGATGACACCTCTTGTAGAGTTAAACCCAACCATTAGCAAATCTGGACTCTCATATTTCGCATTTATATGAAGGGGGGATTTAAAGGCAATAGAATCAATCTTTCGCATTCGTTTATCCATTTGAGCTACACGATTGGAAGCCACTTCTGATGGTTTACCTGTCTCATCATGTTCAACACCGGTAACATGATGAATCCCATTTTTCATTCCAGGAATGGTTCTTTTAGATATTCCATCCTCGGTTACCATATAGCGTTTAAAATAACTTTTATCCGTGATTTCAGGTAATTCATCTGTTATGAGTTTGCCTCTACGAATCTCAACCTTACTAAAATCTAAAGGCTCAACCGTTTGTTTACCAAGAGATAATTGTAAATCTGATAGGATAATAACAGGAACCTGATATTCTTCAGCTAAATTAAATGCTTCAACCGTATCATAGAAAGCTTCTTCAACCGTACTTGGAGCCATGACGATTTTAGGTATTTCACCATGTGTTCCATAAATCATGGCCATTAAATCTGATTGTTCTTGCTTTGTAGGCATACCTGTAGAAGGCCCTCCACGCTGCGTATCCACTATTACAAGAGGAGTTTCGGTAATCCCAGATAATCCGATGGCCTCCATCATCAACGATAACCCTGGGCCCGCTGAGGCTGTCAGGCTTCGTACACCAGCATAATTTGCACCAATGGCCATCGTACAAGCAGCGATTTCATCCTCTGTTTGAATCACCGTTCCACCATATTTGGGTAGATGCTTAATTAAATACTCCATAATTTCAGAAGCAGGGGTAATTGGATAGGCTGCCATAAAACGTGTACCGCCAGCCAGCGCCCCCATTGCAATCGCATCATTTCCAATCATGAATAAACGTTTTTTTCCATCCGCTTCAACAAGCCTCAATACTCCCTGCTTATCGTCCAGCTTTTCCATCATAAAATCATAGCCAGCCTGAATGGCCTCCAAATTCTTTTCAACAACCGAGGTCCCTTTCTTACCGAATATTTCGTCTACTACTTCTGAAAACACCTGAATATTTAAGCCAAGCACAGCACTGGAAGCTCCAATGGCCACCATATTTTTCATCAGTGATGTCCCAAGTTGAGAGGCTATTTCTGTAAAAGGTACGGAATAAAGTTTGGCTTCGGAATCTAAAGGAGATTGTGGGGTAAACTTGGTGTCAGCCATAATGATTCCATCTTTATGTAATTCTTTATAATTTACATCAATGGTTTCTTGGTCAAAGGCCACTAATACATCCAAATCGTCTGAAATAGATCGAACCTTCGTTGTACTGACTCGAATTTTATTATTCGTATGACCTCCTTTAATTCTGGAGGAAAAATGACGATAGCCATACAAGTAATACCCAAGACGATTTAACGCAATGGAGAAAATTTCTCCAGTACTTTCTATGCCTTCACCTTGCTGCCCTCCAACTTTCCATGAAAGTTGTTTAATCATTTCCTTTACACCCCTTCGATTCCTCAAATGAAATATTTATTTCCCTTAATGTTATAAATCAGCTTAGAATAATGTTAATATTTGCTAAATTATCCCTAAATATCTATCATATTAAGCTTAAGAACAAAAAAAAGCAACCAATCCTGGTGTTATTTTGTAAAAATTCAAAAAATTAATTTTTAAATAGCCTTAAACTAGCAAAATGAAACCCATTAACTTCACTTCCCTTAATGCTTCTTTCAACGGCAATTAGAATTGTAAAACCCTAAATAACGGATATAATTCCATCTAAGTCTGATGCAACTCTTATGTCCCTCACCTCTATGGAAGCTTATGGTCATATGTTTATATAATCTGGATAGCACCTCTCATCAATTGAGATACATCAAACCAGCTATTATTCGTATTTCTTATATTTAATCCGTTTAATTGAAAGTGAGTAAACCCGTGCCGAGAGCACTGCCAGCATCCAACCCGCACCAATCTCAGGTTATTTAATCACTTCATCCCTCTTTATCTCTATTACATTTTTAACTTCAGCAAATCGCCGTCTATGACGTCACAGAACCATATTTAAACTCTTTTCTGTTTCCCTCGCTTTAAAGGTTTGTTTACAAGCATGTCTATTAGGTTACCTTTGGCATGTAATTTGGTCATAAAAAAATATCCACGATGGCATATGCTGCGTCAAAGCGGATAAATGGATGTACACTTGCCAGTATAAAAAGGAAGATATTGTGCTCCTCATATATTGATTGCATTCAAACCCGTTCTGTCACCTCAGTTTCCTTAAATTCCCCAAACTAAACTGGCTCTTAAATTGAACAAAATGGAGCATCCTCCTAATCGGACAGTATCTTCCGATCATTCCCTGAGAGTCAGCTCCAATTTCATACTACCGTGGTTCTATAATTAGTTTTATGGCGGTACGTTCCTCACCATCAATTAAGATATCTGTAAAAGCCGGAATGCAAATAAGATCTACCCCACTCGGCGCTACGAACCCTCTGGCAATCGCTACAGCTTTTACCGCTTGGTTTAATGCGCCAGCACCAATTGCCTGAATTTCTGCAGCTCCTCTTTCTCTTAATACACCCGCCAGCGCTCCAGCCACAGAGTTGGGATTAGATTTTGCTGAAACCTTTAATATTTCCATTTCTGGTCCTCCTCATCTTATTCCAAGACATGTCCCCTAGTGAGTATGCTTTTTCTGTTAACTATATTCATTATGAAGAAAAGATATACCATACAAAAAAGCCAACCCCTAACAGGTTGGCTCTTTTGGTCCTATTTAATTGAAAAATGGATGGTCCTCATTTATTAATATTCTTTCGGTTTTTAACGCT
>JAZUQD010000135.1:0-1932 GCA_045605505.1 Pradoshia sp. | reverse complement strand
CCCAAAACCTTGGAAACCTTCAAGTGCTAAGTTGGTAATACCACTCTTTTCACTGTATATACCGCCAATTGCTATAATAAAAAGAGGCAAAGCAAAGGATAGACCATCAATTAGTACTGTATCCATTATGATTTACTCTCCTTTCGTTCCGCTGCTTTTTCATTCATACGGCTAATTTTGTATTTCAGGTATACACCACATGCACTACACAATAGGATCAACCCGATGATCACAGAAGAAATTTCTTGTCTGATTCCTGCCTGTGAACTCATATAGGTGCTTCCCTGATCAATGATTGATATTAAAGATGATGAAAAAATAACACCAATTGGATGAGAGTTTCCTAATAGGGCTACAGCAATGGTATCAAATCCGATGTCTGACAATACCTTCGGTTGTATGGAAGCGTAATAACCTAAATAATACGTGACACCTGCAAGACCAGCCAAACTACCCGATATAACCATTGCCAAGACTGTATTTCTTCCCACATTGATTCCCGCATATTTTGCTGCATTGGGGTTGGAACCTACTGCTTTAATATCAAATCCAACTACCGTTTTGTCCATGAGGATCTTTATTAAAATAGCAGTAATGATGGCCAAAACAAAGCCTAACGGAATATCCATTTTCAGGTCTCCTATTTCAACATTCGCCAACGTTAATCTTGCTGCTTCGGAAATATATTTAGATTGCCTTGAGACTGGATCAATATAATACATTTGAATAAAAAAGCTGATGACATATTGTGCAATATAATTCAACATGATCGTCGATACGACTTCATTGATATTAAATTTATATTTGAGCCACCCAACTAATCCTCCCATCAGTCCTCCAGCGACAATACCAATCAGTAAAACAAGCGGCTTTGCGATGATTGCATCCAAACCACTGTAACCGACAATAATCGTCGCAAAAAAACCAGAGACGAGCATTTGACCGGCAACACCTATATTAAATAGACCCGCTCTAAACGCAACAGCAACTGCCAAGCTCGCAAATAAAAGCGGCGTCATCGCGTTCAGCAAACTCATGAAATCAGTCAACATGTTTTTATAGCCTGCATAGGATGGTTTCGGCAAAATTCCTGCCCCTTGGAATAAGTTGTAGAATGCCTGCAAAGGGTTTTTACCCATTAAAAGTATGACAATAGCCGCCGCAATAAAACTCATGATTATGGCGACTAGTGGAATGGAGATCGATTGCCACTTCTCATTATTTATTCGCCGAATAAGACTATTACGTAAGTTTTTATTCTTTCTATCTTTACTCATGCTTTGCCCCCATCATATATTCACCGACTTCATTGGTCGTTAATGATTCTCTACTAGCAATCTTTTGAAGTTGGCCATTATAGATAACTCCTATGGTATCCGCTACATTCATAATTTCATCAAGCTCCAATGATATAAGGAGAATCGCTTTTCCACGATCACGTTCTTGAATGATCATCTTATGGATATTTTCGATTGCACCAATATCTACTCCACGTGTTGGTTGAACGAAAATCATAAGAGGGGATTGCAATTCAATCTCTCGAGCGATGATGGCTTTTTGCTGATTACCACCGCTCATTGAACGAACTTGAGTTTTGATACCTTGTCCGCTTCTAATATCATATTTATCAATCAACTCACTGCCAGATCGCTCGAATTCCTCTTTATTTAGCATCCACTTACTAGAAAAAGGCTCCTTATAATACTGCTTTAATGCTAGGTTAGTAGCTAAATCGAAATCCAAAAATAGGCCAAAGCTTTGTCTATCTTCAGGGATATACGATATACCTGCTTCTGTTCTGCTTCTTATTGTTTCATTCGTGATATCCTTACCATTAAGATGTATAGTTCCATTGCTGACTTTTGTTAGTCCAGCTATTGCATCCGCTATCTCAACCTGTCCATTATCTGCAACCCCTGCAATGGCAAAGAT
>JAZUQD010000134.1:0-2767 GCA_045605505.1 Pradoshia sp. | reverse complement strand
GCCTGGCTGATAATTCCGTTCATTTCTTTGAAACCATGTAGATAAACAGTACCATGGCTGACTAAAGCCTGAGCTAATAATCTCGCCGCGTCTTCCATATTTTCTTGTTCATTTTGTTCGATTTTTTTATAAATGCCGCTTAATTGAGTTAAATATATTTTCAACATTTAGTTCCACTCCTGATTTTAATAGTAATAGATGATCTTAGTCATTAGTTGTACTTGTACAGTAGTAAAAGGAAGCGTTCTTGTCAAAGTATAAAGGCTTGAACGGAAATTGTCGAAAGACATTTTCATCTCAATAGAGGATTATCTACCTATTAGTAGAACTTATAATTAAAACGCTTCTATATTTATACAGGCTAACTTAAAAGAAGGAGCTGTGTAAAATGAATGAAAAAATTTTAATTGTTGATGATCAATTTGGCATTAGAATATTGCTGAATGAAGTTCTGCAGCAGGAAGGGTATCAAACATACCTGGCTGCAAATGGGGAGCAGGCATTGGCACTCCAGAAAAGTGAATCACCTGATTTAGTATTACTGGATATGAAAATCCCCGGTATGGACGGAATTGAGATTTTAAAAAGAATGAAAGAAGAAGATCGGGACATTCGTGTATTAATTATGACAGCGTATGGAGAATTAGATATGATTCAGGAAGCAATGAACCTGGGCGCTCTAACGCATTTTGCAAAACCATTTGATATTGATGATATAAGGAAAGCGGTAAAGGATCATTTGCCGTATGCCAATATTGACAGTTAAATGTACATTTTGCACTCTTGTTGATAGTTTTGTGACAAGTTGATATGCTAGAGATGACTTCCCTCTTAAGCTTTTTGCAAAAGGGGGAATACATATCGATCCATTAGGGAAAATGATAAGGGAAGCCGTTTGGCTCGTATCTTATTATTAACAAGGAGGAAGAAAAATGCCTTTAGTATCAATGACTGAAATGCTAAACAAAGCAAAAGAAGAAGGATATGCAGTTGGACAGTTTAACATCAACAACTTAGAGTACACGCAAGCGATTCTTCAAGCTGCTGAGGAAGAAAAATCTCCGGTAATCTTAGGGGTTTCTGAAGGGGCAGCTCGTTACATGGGCGGTTTCAAAGTGTGTGTAGCTATGTCAAAAGCCTTAATGGAAGAATACAAGACACCAGTTCCGGTTGCCATTCACTTAGTCCACGGTTCTAGCTTTGAAAAATGTAAAGAAGCTGTTGATGCAGGATTCACTTCCGTTATGATTGATGCTTCTCATCACCCATACGAAGAGAATATTGAAATCACATCTAAAGTGGTTGAATATGCTCATGCGAATGGCGTTTCTGTTGAAGCTGAACTGGGAACAGTTGGCGGACAGGAAGATGATGTAGTCGCTGATGGCGTTATCTATGCTGACGTTGAAGAGTGTAAAGATCTTGTGAAACGTACAAATATTGACTGTCTTGCTCCTGCGTTAGGTTCTGTTCACGGACCTTACAAAGGCGAACCAAATCTAGGATTCAAGGAAATGGAGGAAATCGGAAAAGAAACTGGTATGCCTCTAGTCCTTCATGGTGGATCCGGTATTCCTTTACACGATATTCAAAAAGCTATTTCTCTTGGAACAGCTAAAATCAATGTAAATACTGAAAACCAAATTACTTCTACTAAAGCAGTACGCGAAGTATTAGCTGCTGATAAAGAAGTCTATGACCCACGTAAATACCTTGGACCAGCTCGTGAAGCAATTAAAGAAACAGTTATCGGTAAAATGCGTGAATTTGGTTCTAATAACAGAGCATAAACTTATTTTTACAAGGGGGATACCATTAATCATGGGATCCTCTTTTTTGTTTTTATCAAAAGTATAGGAATTTATCGATAATATTATTTGCCGAAAATGAAGAACAATGCCACAATATAGAAAGATACGAATACCTAATTAGGAGGAATTTAACAATGAAATTCTTTATAGATACAGCTAATTTAAATGAAATTAAAGAAGCGCATGCACTTGGTGTATTAGCAGGAGTAACAACAAACCCATCACTAGTAGCGAAAGAAAAGGATGTTTCTTTCCATGATCGTCTGCGTGAAATTACAGCTTTGGTACCAGGTTCAGTAAGTGCAGAGGTTATTGCCTTGGATGCGGAAGGCATGATTCGTGAAGGAAAAGAATTGGCTGAGATTGCACCAAATATCACAGTAAAAGTACCAATGACTCCGGATGGATTAAAAGCTGTTCATGCTTTAACTGAAGCAGGAATTAAAACCAATGTAACGTTGATTTTTAATGCCAATCAGGCATTGCTTGCTGCTAGAGCAGGTGCGACTTATGTTTCTCCTTTCATTGGTAGATTAGATGATATTGGACAAAACGGATTGGATTTAATTGCTGAGATTGCAGAGATCTTTGCGATTCATAATATCGATTCTCAAATTATTGCGGCAAGTATCCGTCATCCGCAGCACGTGACACAAGCAGCACTTCGTGGTGCGCATATTGCGACTGTACCATATAATGTTATTCTTCAAATCTGTAAGCATCCATTAACAGACAAGGGGATTGAAGCGTTCCTGAAAGATTGGGAATCCAGAACAGAGAAATAAAATTTGGTAAAATGTGTATGAATAGTTGGAGCTTGTGAAATAATTTGACAGACTCGCTTTAATTCAGGGGATTTTTGTGGTAATATTTACCTTATTCTCGCCGGGCGTTTATAAACTGCATCAAGGGCGCAGAAGGGAGCTATTATGGAAAAACTTAAAATAGCGGGTGGG
>JAZUQD010000133.1:0-1896 GCA_045605505.1 Pradoshia sp. | reverse complement strand
TTGGAGAAAGTGCAATTTGTTTAAACAGCTTTTTCACATCCATTTGTTCCTCTTGATTACGCGTTACCGGGATAAATGAATGATTGCCATTAAGTAAACATGAGGATGTTTGAACCAGTAATTGCAATCTCAGCCAAAAGCCATGAGCTGCATCTTGATAGGTACGTCCATTTAAGTGAGTTAACGGAGGATATGACTCTTTCCACGATGTAAGGGCATGTTCTCCATTCTCCGTACAAATATACGTATTGATGCCTATCTCTCTTATATACCCTTTTCTGGTCAATTCGACAATCCTTTGATCCCAATGCTCTCTTTTTAATTTCGGAAGAACGCCAAAGAATTCGGAAATATAAAACAACCTGGCATCTTGGATGGGTTGTGAGGATTTTTTACCATTCAATATATGTAATGGTGAATAAACAGTTCTCTGTCCCTTTAATGCATTTATCAAATACAGTATTAATCCATCAATATATGGTATAATCATGTTTTAACTCCTTTACCCGAGCGAGTCGACACTTTTATCTTACCAAATAGATGGACACTCATGCTTACATTTCAACATTCTATTTTGTGTTCATTTTCTAAAAACACGCGAAATATTGGCTATTGAAAAGTTATTCCATCAGTTTTACAATAGGGTGAGGGGTTTGATATCCAGTATCCAGTACGGTATCAAAATATATATATCTTTACGGGAGGTATTTAGCATGGCTAAATTTACTATTGTTGACAAAGAAACTTGCATTGCTTGTGGTGCTTGCGGAGCAGCTGCTCCAGATATTTATGATTACGATGATGAAGGTATCGCATTTGTTACTTTAGATGATAACCAAGGTATTGTCGAAATTCCAGATGTTCTACTTGATGACATGATGGATGCTTTCGAAGGATGCCCAACAGATTCTATTAAAGTTGCTGATGAGTCATTTGATGGAGACGCTTTGAAATTCGAATAGTTCAACATTAATAAAAGCCTCTGCGTTGCAGAGGCTTTTATGTATTCTATTTATTTATACATTTCGCAATACAGATTGTTTCGAGAACCATCCCTGCATTTTAGTAAACAACAACATAAATACAAAGGCAATTAAGGTTCCTTTTATTATGTTGAAAGGTATGATTGCCGTGGTGATCATTGCTCGAATCTCTGTACCAGACATGTTCCAATTCATTAATACACTATAACTTGGCAGTAAAATGAAGTAATTGACAAGACTCATAAATACAGCTAATACGATTGTACCGCCAACAAGTCCGTAGGCAAGCCCTCTTTTTGTGCCCAGTTTTTTGTAAAAGTAGTAAGCTGGCAGGATAAAGGCAACGCCTCCGATAAAGTTAGCAAAATGCCCAACCGGAATCCCTGTATCGCTTCCTGTCATGATATAATCCAAAATGTTTTTTAATAATTCTACCATGATTCCCGCAACCGGTCCTAAAGTGATAGCTGCAATTAATGCCGGAATATCACTGAAATCAATTTGTAGAAATGCCGGAAAACCTGGGAATGGGAAGTTCATAATCATTAGAACATATCCGATCGCACCCAACATCCCAATTGTAACCATTTTTTGAATCTTACTTACACTGTGTTTCATTTTTCCTCTCTCCTTTAGGTGTGGTTCTACCTCTTCTAGAAGAAAGGCTCTGCTGCAGTAACGACCATCGTGAATCCCTGCCATAAAAAATCCCTTTATCTAGATAGATAAAGGGAGAAAAGGCATTGTTAAACAAACGTCCACGATAAATCGTTTTTTGAACGTTAACAGAGACCTCCATCTTCTCCCATCCAGACTATACTGTCGGCTTTGGAATCTCACCAAATCCTGCCTTTACAGGCTCGCGGGCTTAGATTTACATCATCACCGCCGGTAGGGAATTACACCCTGCCCC
>JAZUQD010000132.1:0-3482 GCA_045605505.1 Pradoshia sp. | reverse complement strand
CTAAGACCGCTTGGCCTCCGACTTACATCACACTTACCGTAATAAAGTGAAAATATTCATTTTGAGGCTCCATTCCATTTAAATAGGAACCAAGCCAAAATATTTAAACCCACCAATACCCATGTGTTGCCACATACACTCCACGCACTGCCCAGATGTGTCTTTAATGTATTTAATTTAATATTTGTTGAAATATAAAAAGCAGACGGTTTAGAAGTGCTGGTATCGCACCTCTAATTGGCCGTCTGCTTTTACTTTTATACCTTTGATGAAGTGGGCTGAAATTGATGGTGTAATTTTAGTAATAGGTTCGTTTATTTTAAGTTGCCTTAGTTCATATTCTTTTAATTCAGCAATACTATCGTTAGTAGTTGATGCTTCAAGTTCTAAATCGTTTAGCTGCTGTGTTAGGGCATAGAGGAATGGAGAAAGCCATACCCGTTATACAGAAGTAACGATAAAATTGTTGGACTTCTTCTGGCATTAGTAAATACACCAGGTGACTTTTTCTTATGCTTTTTATTTTGGATTTCCCAGTTATCCATGCAATTTTAGTGATTCGTGATTATAAGGCAGACAAAAGAATGAAACATCAGGTTAAATTGATGAAGAGATAATAAGTAATATTAGCTAATGTTAATTTGAAGGTACTCGACGGAGTACCTTTTTTTATTGAATTTCGGAGGTGGTATTGATGCATGCAGCATAGTTAACTGGGGAGAAATGAAAAGGGAATATGAAATAACCAAAAGTACACTAGCAAAGTTTGCTAAAAAGCATGGCATCCCATTGTGGACGATACAGAGCCAGATTAATACATAGAATTTCATTTAGACAAATGCTTAAGTTCGAAAAAATACGCCATGTTACAGTTCAATCTGAATAGGGTAGTGAATGATATGCTACTGCCATGACAAGTGAAATCGGTTGATTCGGGTATTTCGAGTCTTGCCGCTAATAACGAGGGGGCAACCGCCAGTAAAAGCCCGATTCGTTGGGGTCTGCGGGAGGCGTGGAAATAAGGCATTGCAACAGGACGTAGCGAACTTTGCATTTTGTTCGGTTACTCAGCGGGAATAGCATCCCAGAGCCAAGTTAGAAATAGGAGTGTTTATGTTGGAAAAGGGTTATATTATATTAATAATTTCATTACTATTAAATGTACTGTTGTTAGGAACAGGAAGCTATGTGGTGAAAAATATCGGCGGATTTGAATTTGTTAAAACAAAAATGCAGTCAACACCTTCTCCCAAGAAGGATTCCGCCTATTACTTTACGAAAAAAAGCGTCTTTGAAAATTCGTCAATTAGTAATATAGATAAAGTGTTCATTGGTGACAGTATTTCCGATTACGGAGAATTCCAAGAATACTTTCCCGGTGAAGTTGTGCTGAATCGAGGGATCCGGAATGATAGGGCAGAAGGTGTATTGAATCGGATACAGGAAGTAGTGGACCGCAACCCGAGAGAGGCGTATTTGATGATTGGTGTCAATGATATCCGTTATGGAACAGAAGTCGAAGTATTTAAAAGTAATGTCGAGAAAATCGTGGATTCGTTTGAAGGAAAAGGTACAAGGCTCGCTATTCAATCAATCCTACCTGTGAATAACGGATTATTCGGAAATGAAGTGACAAATGACAAAGTGAAGCAATTTAATATTATTTTGCAACAGATTGCGGATGATAAGGGAATTGAGTATATCGATCTGCATTCGAGCTTTATCGATAAAAACGGGCAACTGGATAAGCAGTTCACAGGCGATGGGCTTCATATAAACGGAAAAGGGTATGAAGTTTGGGTCGATAGGCTTCGCTCTAAATAAAATAAATTATATAAAAAGCTGAACCTCAGAGATGAGGTCCAGCTTTTTTACGTCGGAATAGGTGTCTTTTCTTTCTTGATTGAAAACCCGCCAAGCAGAATTTTCCCGTTCGGTAGCAATTTTTTTATTAAAATTGAAACAATGATAGGAATGAATATCCCAATCGTTGTGTAACCAATAAGCCCGTACGTAAAATAATCATTTAAAATAATATCTGCAAATATATGCAAATACATAATGGAAAGCGAGTGATTTTCTATTTTCTGCAGCCAGTTGAGCGACAGTTTTTCTGTGAGCAACTGGAAGCATCCTACTAATACGATTGTAAATGATAAGGGAATGACCAAATCCAATATAAAATGGTCATACCGTAAGAACTTCA
The DNA here is from genome assembly GCA_045605505.1 of Pradoshia sp. GTDB lineage: Bacteria > Bacillota > Bacilli > Bacillales > Pradoshiaceae > Pradoshia. Next base: position 1,276 of record JAZUQD010000132.1, on the reverse strand, counting down.
TACTCAGTTGATAATCGATGATATTGAACCAATCAAGCAATACCGCCGACGCACTCAGGAAGACGGCCGTACTCATCCATCGTTTTGAAATATCCATCCACAGATCTTTGAAGTAATATCCGATTGCAAAATAGATGATTGCCATCAGCGCAACATCGATGTTCCAAATCATTGGAATCGATTGCGCTGCTTCGGAGGGCTTGCCGCCGATGACTTTCATAGCGATGATGCTCTCAAAATGTGCGATACTATAAAAGAGTCCTAGAATCATAAACTGTTTCATCCGATTGAAGTAGGTCGTCAACCACATGAATAATAAGTATGTGAAGAATAATGTCGTCACAAACCAGAAAACACCATATGCTTCACGAATAAAACGCCCCCCTATGGCAAGTGTCCATAAGTCATTAAGATACCATTCTAAATCCCGATTGCCTGAAAAAATCTCCATTCCATAACGGACCAGTGTAATACTAGCAAGGAAAAATAGGTAAGGGACGATTAGTTGCATGAAACGCTTGTGAATCGTCGGCTTTATATCTTTTTTATCTAAAATCGGCTTAAAGAACAAACCGCTTAATATGAAAAATGCAGGCATATGAAACCAATAAATATATTTCGCGAGTGGAAAGTCGAGCTCTCCCGGATAATGCCCGATGACGACAAGAATCATTAAGAATCCTTTCGTAATATCCACCCAAGTTATCCGTTTTTTCTTCATCTAATGTACACCTCTAAAAAAGTATGCTGCTATTATATACCCTCTTCTCGTGTTAACAGCGCAATGTAACAGTATAGATATGTAATTGTTAAATAAACGGTAAAATACGGATATAGAGGATTCCTGTCGTGTCTATAAAAGAAATTCCTAACCACTGAACAGAAGTGATGGTTTCAGCTTAGATAATTCTTGCTGAAAGAATTGCGACAGGCAGTTCAACAGAAGTTACTACATTCGCTAGCCCTCCTGAAACTAACGGGCGCCGGCTGCAATAGAGACGATAAACACCAAAATCATTGAACCTGTTATCATCACAGATGTACGTGTTAGCGGATTGACATTGACTGCGACCTTTCCACTGAAAACTATAAAGGCTGTATAAGTAAAGGTGGATAATATCCCTTATAAAAACCCTATATTCAGAAGTCCTTGGGTGTCTATGTTTAAAATATTGGAAGAAAAAATACCCTGATTAAATAGTAGAAAGTAAAGATAACCGTGGAATGCTTAAGTCATAGTAATGATAAAATAAAAAACTGCTTAGTGCTGGAACAC
>JAZUQD010000131.1:0-4494 GCA_045605505.1 Pradoshia sp. | reverse complement strand
CAATAAAACGGGCCAAAAACGCGCAAAACTCATCCTAAAGAAAACCCAAAACATCACAGAAACCGAACTTCTAAAAATACTAGAAACACTAACAAAAGGCTGAAGGGCCTTGCTCAGGAGCGAGGAGCATAAGATAAAGCCACGAAGGGAATGGTTTTCCCCGCAGTGGCTTTACTTATGTCCTGAGCTCCTAGGCCCTGAAGCTGGATTTAACAAAAAGCTGAGGCGACTGGGCAGCTCCGACAAGCATAAGAGGAGGCACGCAGGGAAGGCGCTCTTTCCTCCCGTAGTGGCTACACTTATGACTCGAGGAGCTAGGAGCCGAAGCTGGATTACACTAAAAAGCTGAAACGGCTCTTTTAAGGAACGAAGACTAAATTCGCCACGTCCTGTGGCAACGTCTTCATGACCCACATCCTGTAGGCCTGCGACAAGCAAAAGACAAATACTCGAAGGGAGGGTTCTTCCCCCGCAGAGTATTTGCTTATGACTCGAGCTCCTAGGAGCCGAAGCTGGATTACGCTAAAAAGCTGAAACGGCTCGTTTAAGGAACGAAGACTAAAATCGCCACATCCTGTGGCAACGTCTTCATGACCTACATCCTGTAGGCCCGCGAGGAGCATAAGACAGAGGCTCGGAAGGAGGCGTTCTTCCCTCCTGCAGAGGGCATGCTTATGTCCTGAGCTTCTAGCCGTTGAAGCTGGATTGACTAAAAAGCTGAAACGGCTCTTTTGATGAACGAAAACTAAATTCGCCACGTCCTGTGGCAACGTCTTCATGACCTACATCCTGTAGGCCCGCGAGGAGCATAAGACAGGGACTCGGAAGGAGGCGTTCTTCCCTCCTACAGAGGGCATGCTTATGTCCTGAGGTCCTAGGCCCTGAAGCTAGTTTGACTAAAATGCTTACCCGATTTTATTAAATAAAAGATAAAAGACTAAGGACGCCATTTTTGTTTGGCGTCCTTAGTCTTTGTCTTGTTGCCTAAAACAAGCAAAAGAAATTAATGCGGTGCCATTGTTAGCTAATCAAAAAGATGGTTACTTATGAAATCCAGCTGATACTAAATAAATTATTAAATAAACAGGATTCGCTGGATTTTGGGCTGAATCGGCTGGATTCTTGCTGAGATTGGCTGGATTAATATGAATATCGGCTGAATTCCTGCATAATCCGGCTCGATTTCCTCCCAACTCGGCTCAACTCCTAATAAAATACGTCTTTATTAAACCAGAAACCGACAGTGAGCTAACAAACTGTAACTATTTCTTTAAATAGCTGCATTGATAGGAGCCTAAAAGGGGCTAAGTAGGTTTATTTCTCACTCACAATGACTTGAAATCAAGTTCCGAAAAATCCCGCTCTCTAAGTTAAGCCCATAAATGATTAAAGCCTTCCCTGCATTCGATTTTATCAATCGAATGAGGAAAGGCTCTTATTTTAGTTCTTTCAAAAATTTAAAGGAACTTATGAATATTTACTTATAAATCGTTCCATTCTGGTTAAAGCTTCTCGCAATTGATCGATGGATGTAGCGTAAGAGCAACGAATATGCCCCTCCCCGCCAATACCAAATACACTGCCTGGTACGACGGCCACCTTTTCCTCAATTAAAAGTTTTTCGGCAAACTCTTCAGAACTCATGCCAGTAGATTCTATGGATGGAAAAGCATAAAATGCTCCGCCTGGCGTATGACATTCCAATCCGATTTCATTGAACGAACTAACAATATAATTCCTTCTATGATTATAGCTCATACGCATTTCTTCTACATACCCGGTTCCAAAACGCAAAGCCTCCAAAGCTGCATATTGTGCAGCTGTGGGCGCACACATAATAGCGTACTGATGGATTTTAAGCATAGCTTGTGATATCTCTTCATTTGCACATACAAAACCAAGACGCCACCCAGTCATGGCAAATCCTTTTGAAAATCCTGATATCAGAATGGTCCGATCCTTCATTCCCTCAATAGCAGCAAAGCTGGTATATTCTTCATCGTAAACGAGCTCAGCATAAATTTCGTCGGAAATAACGAGAATATCATGTTTAATGGCAATTTCAGCTAATGCTTTTAAATCATTTTTAGCTAATTGTGTCCCCGTTGGATTATTGGGTGAACAAATCATGATTGCTTTAGTCTTTGGCGTAATGGCTGCTTCCAATTGTTCAGGTAACGGTTTAAAATCGGATTCCTTCGTCGTCCCAACTGATACAACCTTTCCACCAGCCATTGCCACTAAAGGAGCATATGAGACGAAACAAGGTTCAACGACAATAACTTCTTCTCCTGGGTTAATAATGGCCCTTAAGGCAATATCTATCGCTTGGCTTGCACCTACTGTTACAATAATTTGACTTTCTGGTGAATACTCTACATGAAATCGTCTGCTCATATATGCGGCAATTTCTTCGCGTAATTCCAATAATCCTGCATTGGCTGTATAGGACGTATATCCTTCCTCCATTGAGAGAATAGCAGCCTCTCTGTATCGCCATGGCGTAACAAAATCTGGTTCTCCAACACCTAATGAAACAATTCCTTCTATTCCAGCTGCCAGATCAAAAAATTTACGTATCCCCGACGGCTTCATTTCACGTGCCGTATCAGATAAATAACTCGTTTTAATCATGGAGTTATCACAATCCTTTTATCCTCATCCTGAGGTAAAAATACCGTTCCATCATGTTTATACTTTTTAAGGATAAAGTGAGTCGTTGTAGAAATAACTGAATCCAGGGTCGATAATTTGTCAGATACAAAACGAGCAACCTCATTCATCGATTTCCCTTCTATGACAACCGATAGGTCATAGGCACCCGACATTAAATAGACGGATGAAACCTCTTCGTAACGATAAATTCGTTTAGCTGTTTCATCAAAGCCCACACCTCTTTTAGGAGTTACTTTTACATCAATCATAGCCGTAACACCTTCATGGTTTTTGACCTTAGACCAATCGACCAAAGCAGCATATCCGACAATAATATTAGAGTCTTTCAGTTTTTTTACCGCTAGCTCCACTTCCTCTTTAGACATGGCTGTCATTTTCACTATATCATCCAGAGAGATTCTGGCGTTTTCTTCAAGAATATTTAAGATTTCAATTTCTTTATTAGTAAGGTTCATAACCTCACCTCCATATGATGTTAGTTTAGATATCTGAAAATTTAAATTAAACTTTTAACATTATAACACTTATTTTCTACCAATGAATATATAATCCATGATTTTCCCCTATGGAATACGTATTTTGAGGAAACAACCCAATTATTAAATGCTTAAGTCAGCTAGCAGAATATAAATATATGATAAAATAAGGGAATCATAAAAAAGGTGGGGTGGAAACATGAGCGGTACATCAAATACAGAGACTGTTTTGAGTCGCAAAGAAACAGGTTCAGTAAAATGGGATTATGTTGATTCATTATTTTCAGGTAGTGACCTCTTGCCAATGTGGGTGGCAGATATGGACTGGGCTTCACCTATTCAAGTACAGGAGGCATTGCTTAACCGTATTCAACATCCAATTTTCGGATATACATATGCGGCTGATTCAGTATTCCAGACTATTATAAATTGGATCGAAGAAAAGCATCACTGGACGATTAAAAAAGAAAATATTTCTTTCAGCCCGGGTGTTGTTCCATCTTTATCAGCAGCTGTTCGTGCATTTACAGCAGTAGGGGATCAAATCATGATTCAAACACCTGTGTATGGGCCATTCTATGATGTAGTCAATAGGAATGACCGAATTCTTGTCAAAAATAGAATGGAAATAAAAAATGACCGCTTTGAGATTGATTATGAAGACTTTGAAAATAAGCTTCGTGATGGAGTGAAGTTATTCCTTTTATGCAGCCCACATAATCCTGGCGGGACCGTTTGGTCAAAGGAAGATGTAAGGAAAATGATCAGCCTGTGCCAACAGTATCAAGTACCTGTAATTTCTGATGAAATCCACGCTGATTTGGTTCTCTACAGCCACGCACACACACCAGCTGGTACCATTAGTAAAGATGTGATTACGCTTATGGCACCAAGTAAAACCTTTAATATCGCTGGGCTGCAAGGTTCATTGGTTATTAGTGAAAACAAAGAATACCTTCAGAAAATGGAACAGGAGTTTCTCAAACAAGGCGTTCATGGTATTAATGTACTTGCGTATACGGCGATGGAAGCAGCTTATAAACATGGTGCTGAGTGGCTGAAAGAAACTGTATTGAAAATCGAAGAGAATATGGAAATCCTGACTGATTACATTTCTAAACATTTACCAAAAATAAACATCATCATCCCTCAAGCCTCTTTCCTAGTATGGATTGATTTACGGGACATGGGAATATCAGATGTTGAAATAACCGAGAGACTCATCCATAAAGGAAAACTGGCACTTGAACCTGGTACGAAGTATGGTCAGGATGGCCAAGGCTTCGTCCGAATGAATATTGGATGCTCGAAGGAAACCCTTCATGAGGGCTTGCGTCGATTG
>JAZUQD010000130.1:0-10676 GCA_045605505.1 Pradoshia sp. | reverse complement strand
ATGAGCCTGCAATGGAGCATAAAATGTATAAAGAACAGACGCTTCATTAAGCAGAATCATCGTGGCGGACATAGCTGTACCAACGGTCATCATCCAGAAACCAATCCACCCAACGGTTCTGGCACGTTTAGAAAGTGTTCCGCTTGTTTTACTGATTGCTGCAAATTGGAAGCCCATGATAAAAAAAGTAGTTAGAATAAGTCCAAGTAAAACTCCATGAACAGTCAGTACTTGATAATAAGTGATTCCGAAAGGTAAAGTATATTTACCTGAGCGCACAAGAACCTGTAATAAACCGGCGAAGCCACCGAATGCGAGTGCGATGAATGCCACATAGAAATGGGCCATTGCGAGCTTGCCGTCCGCTCTGTTTACTTTATGATTAGTTTGATTCGTATTCATTAGTCAACCACCTCGATTTTAGACGTCATCATGGCATGGCCTGCACCACAGTATTCATTGCATAAAATTAAATATTCACCTGTTTTACCAAAATTTTTCGTGTATTCATTCACATAACCGGGTTCAATCATCATATTGACATTCGTTCCTGCCACTTCAAAGCCATGAACGACATCAGTGGAGGTAGCCATGAATTTAACGGTAGCTCCCTTAGGAATTTGAACTTCACCAGGATCAAATTTAAATGCAGAAACGACGAAAACTAATTCATAGTCCCATTCTTTTCCTTCGACTTTATGTAACCCCGGTTTATCGAAAGGTTTTGTTTCTGATACTTTTTCTGGATCAATCGTAACCAGGCAGCTTGCCGGCTGGTTCCCATCATAAAATGCGCTGACACCTAAAACGGTTAAAAATACGAAAAGTGCTGTTACCCCTAAAATAAGCCATATTTTTTCAAATTTATGTATATGCATGACCGATGCTCTCTCCCTTCTGCTAAAGACGATTTAAAAATAAAAAGTAAACGCTAGCCCATACAATTAAAATGAATCCCCCGAGTAGTAAGACAGAAATAAGAGTCCCTAAGAGATTGGTTTCTTCCTTTTTCTTTATCTTGACGGGTACGTTTAATTTAGTTTTTGGCACTTTTTTCTCCCCTCTCCAAAATACTGGTATTGCTGCTTCTGAGAATATTTTACTAGATAAATTTGGAAGTAGTTGGTTATAAATTCGTTTTCACAAATCGTTCACTAATAAGGTTATTACTGTATAAATAGTGTAAAATTGATATGAAAGGTGTTTGAGAGGGATTTGCTTCAAATAAAGTGTGGCTGAAATGTGAAATTCAAATTTCACAGATGAGTTTTGTCTTTTGTTTGGACACATTTATAAACGATTTTAGATGATTCATTTTAGTAAAAAAGCACTTTTCCAAACAAGGAGTTTGCTGATATAATTCAACATATATTAATTAGATAAGCACTCATATAATAGCAGGGATATGGCCTGCGAGTTTCTACCAGATTACCAGTGTGGCTGACCACCGAAATAATCTGACTATGAGTGGGAAACAAGCATTTTTATTTTAATGCGTTGTTCATATTTGTCCGTATATCAAGGACCTATGAATTGTTGTACCCACTTTAAAGTAGGGAACAATTCATAGGTCCTTTTTATTTGTCCTTTTACGAGTTTTAGAATGGAGGAGTTAGGTTTGAAATTATTAAAAGAAAAGATTATGGAGGAGGGGCAGGTCCTCTCAAACGAAGTCCTAAAGGTGGATACCTTTTTAAATCATCAGCTGGATCCTGAGTTAATGGTCGCTATTGGGAAAGAATTTGCGGGCAGGTTCCGTGATGCCGGAATTACTAAAATCGTCACGATCGAATCATCCGGTATTGCACCATCCATCATGGCAGGACTTGAGCTAAAGGTGCCTGTTATTTTCGCCCGTAAGAAAAAATCGTTGACGCTACAGGATAACTTATATACATCAACCGTCTATTCATTTACAAAAAGAGATGAAAATACGATCAGTATCGGACAGAAGTTCTTAAATGAAGAGGATGTTGTGTTAATCATCGATGACTTTCTGGCTAAAGGACAAGCTGCTTTTGGGTTGCTTGATATCGTCAGCCAAGCGAACGCTAAAATTGCAGGAATTGGGATTGTCATTGAAAAAGCATTCCAGGATGGCGGAAAACGATTAAGGGAAAAAGGCTATCGCGTGGAATCACTAGCTCGCATCCAATCTCTTGAGCAAAATAAAGTCACATTTTTGGAAGAGGAAACAGCTCATGCAAATAAATAAGTGGAAAACAGCTTCACTTGGTATCCAGTACGTGTTAGCAAGGTATGCCGGAGCCGTTGTAAGGTAAATAAATGTATAAACCCATAATTTATGTTCTTGAAGAAACTTAAGAAGAGAAACAAGGAAATGGATTATTTTAAAAGAAAGAGGAGACTAGATATGTAGATTTTACAAGCACCTTAGTAAGTTGAAGTGATCGGCTAACTTGGTGAAATTACACCTTGTTCGAAGTTGTTTTCCCAAAAGTATAGTTCAAAATAACGATTAATAAAGTAAAAGACATGAGCTAATTGTCACATGTCTTTTTACTTTACTTTACAGGTTATTTACTTTTAGCTGCTTAATCATCATCTTTATCCAATATCAAGTCTAGCAACAATAGCCACAAGAATTTGGATCAATACTTGAATATTTAAAGCTATTTGAGTATCTGTACTTTCGACCCTTACACATCTTGACCCAGTGATAATTGTTTTTTGTGTATTTCTTTGTTTAGATTTGAAAAATTGTTTTAAATCTTGAACTACTCCTTTTCCAGCTTCATTATCTCCAACTGATATACTAATAACAATCGCGATTGCTACTTGAATAGCTGCTTGTAAAGATAATGCTACTTGAGTATCTGTTGTATGCACTTCTACATCCTCTGAATCTTTGACGACGATCCATTCATAGGATTGCTGTGTGATTGATGTGATTTGATCAGCTTCTTGCATGACTTCCGCATCGTCATTTTTACATTTGAAATTGTCTAATGCTCTCCAATTCTTTTCACTCATTTTTCTTCTCACCTCTTATTTTATTTTTTGAAATTTAAGCGATATCTAATCTGGCTACAATAGCTAGAAGGGCTTCCAGCATTACTTGAAGGTTTGCAGAGATATCTGTGTCAGTAGTTGTAACACTAACGTCCTTCGAATTTTCGATATGAATTTTTTGTACAGTCTTTTGCTCTGAATTAAAGTGCTGAAGAAGGTCTTGAACAACACCATCGCTGTCATCAGAATCTGCAATTGAGATTTCAAGTACCAATGCGATTGCGAGCTGTAAAGCTAATTGCAGGGAAACTGCGGCTTGAGTTTCTGTAGTTTGAACATATACGTTACCTGAATCCTTGATAACGATTACTTCATCTGATTCTTGAATTTCAGAAGTAAACTGATCAGCGTCCTGGGCTATCTCTGCAGTGTGCAGCTTCTCCTCATCCCTTTCAACTTCATGTTTGTCACCAAAATAATTTGACATTTTTCTACCACTCCTTTGTGATTTAGTCTTTATAAAATATGAGGCTATTCCTTGTTTTGATTGGACAAAAGTCTCAAATGTGTTTGTCCAGCGAAAAAAACACGCCTGCTAATCAGGCGTTTTAAAATGATCATTTTTCAGTGCTTTTGTTATCCTCGGTTGACGACGGATTTACAAATGTTTCTACTTGGTTAGTCAAATCACTAACTAGCTCTTTTATCATTTGCTTTTGTTCATCGGATAACTTTTCTTTAGCCTTCTCAACGTTAATTCCATTTTTCCGAAAAAGATCACTTACCAGTAAATTAATAAGCTGCTGAGGGATCAACTGTGGGGATTGATTCTGGTCTTCACTCACAAATTTCACTCCTTTAATTGAATTATAATCAGGATTATGATATGTAAGTCACCAACATTATTCTTGTACGCTTTACATACAAAATAAAAAAGAATCTTAAAAGTAAAGAGGCACGCTTGGAATGCATTTTCGGCCATCGTTTTATTCAACCCTCCTGGTTTGTGCTTTCTATAAAAATTCAAATTGGAAAAAGGGTGGTATATGTATAAAATAATCATTTTAAAGACTGGCTATTTTTGTATGATCATATATACAATTGTAAGAAAAAGAGAAAGATAACTATATTGATATAATGTTTTCTTATCAATAATTGCGTTCTCAAAAACTAATCCATTTTCTTATTCCATTTTAGATTGCGATAAAATGAGACAATACACTTTAAAATAGGAACCTGCAAACACTTCTTACATATACTGTATGTAAAAAAGGCGGATACAACATATGAAAAAGTACTATTGCGTGCAGTGTCATTCTTTACATGATACGCTGAAAGTCTGCCATGTTTGTGGACAGGATCGATTGATAGAAATTTTTATTACGATTCAGCATAATGAGAAGAAGAGTGACAATTAACCGAATATAGAGAGTGAACAATCTGCCTTGCTTAGTTAGGGCAGATTGTTTGTTTTTAGTGAATGAGGAGGAGATTATACATAGGGCGATATGTAAAGGTAATATTTTTCTGGAATCGGATTTTGATTGAAAATGATTATCAATGGTGTTAGACTGAAACTATAATGAGAGACGTTATCAATTAACTACATGACAGGGAAGGTGAATGTTGATGGTTTGGTTATTTGTTGGTACAACGGTAACAGCCTTTAGCGGAGTCATGGTTTATGTATTAAACAATGTAGCAAATCCAGAAATTTTAGAAGCTCATACACAATCGAATCAAAATATTTAAGCTTGGACTTGAAGTCCAGGCTATTTTTTTGCCTGGATATAAAATATTGGGCATCTATCCCAATTTTCGATAAAATAATATAGATAATGGATTAGATAAGGGGATAATGATGACGGCACATACAAGGGAAGTAACACTTAGTCAGCTTTACGCTATTTATACGTACTTTGAACAAGATGGGGATCAGGTTCGAGCACAAAAAACAATCGATATCATGAATAAAGTAAATGATAATGAGTATAGTTTGGCCTTTTGTGGGCATTTTTCAGCTGGAAAATCTACTCTCATTAATTATATTTTGAATCAGCCTATTTTACCTTCAAGTCCTATTCCGACGAGTGCCAATATTGTTAAAATACGAAGCGGAAATGGGGAAGCAAGAGTCTTCACAAATAAGGAAAAATGTTTAGTCTTTCAGCCGCCAATCGATTTCAACCGGATTAAGGAATTTGCGAGAAACGGTGATTCTATACAGAGGATTGAGCTGAGGATTCAGAATTTTCCATACAGCGATCAGTTAGTGTTATTAGATACTCCAGGAATTGACTCAACAGATGAAGCCCACGAACTATCGACTGCCTCCTCCTTCCATTTGGCTGATGCGGTTTTTTATGTGACCGATTACAATCATATTCAATCTGAAATCAATTTTCAGTTCACACGAGATCTTGCACGAATGGGGAAACGGATATTTGTCATCATTAATCAAATCGACAAACATAATGAAGATGAACTTTCTTTTACCTCACTCAAACAAAGTGTAAAGCAAGCTTTTAAAGATTGGGATATCTCAGTTGAAGAATTTTATTATACCACCATGAAGGATGAGAACCATCCCTTTAATCAAGCTGGTCGAGTAAGTGAAAAAATAATGGAATTAGCTGGCCTTAGCCCCGTTTATGACGTGAAAGCACTTCTGGAGCAATTAATGACCGAGCATTTAAATTGGAAAGAAGCAGATTCCATCCAGGCAAGAACTCACTTGGAGCACCAGTTGCAGGATAAAGAGAACCAACATCTTATCGAATTAATCGATTCTGCCGAAAAGTTCAGTAAAAGCATGATTGATTTTCGTGAACAAGAGGAATCTATCTTTAGTGAACAAGTGGGCCTCATTATCGAAAATAGCAATATCACTCCCTATGAAACGAGAGAACTGGTCAAAGCCTATTTGGAATCTAATGTTTCATCCTTTAAAGTCAGCAGGTTATTCGGAAAAAGTAAAACGGAACAGGAAAAAGAAAAGCGTAAGAACGATTTGATTGAAACGATTAAACAGCAGACAGAATCTACGATTTTATGGAATCTAAACGACTATTTTCACAGAATGATGAAAGACTATCCAGGGCAAAAACAAACGGGGATGGATATCATTCAGTCCTATACTTATACGATTCCATACGAGGAATTTATCCGGGTGGAATCGCTTGCCTCTGTTACTGGTGATTTGGTGCTGAACTTTTCTAAAGACTTGGCTTCCTCTATTAAAAAAGCAGTAGGGAAAGAAGTCTTAACTCTATTTGAAACCTTGGGGAACCTTTGGGAAGAGGAAAGGGAGCAACGTGTGAATCAGATTGAAGAGGAACTAAAGTCTGAACCATCTATTCTTCAAATTTGGCAGGAATGGCAAGTAGAATTGTCTAATCAACGGAAATATAAGGAGAAAATAAAAGCTGAATTAACGAAACGTTCCAGGTATTCGATAACAGAAATAATGGCTTTCCTGCAAAGCCAACAGACAGTGGAGTCCATAGTAGAGATGGATCACAAAGAGGCTCAGAGCAAAGAAACCGAACCGAATGAGCAAATGGTTTCGACGAATATCAAACAGAGCCAATCCGACTATTCTCCTGAGGAATTGGTTTTAAAGCTGCAAAAAGCATCCCGGGCGATCATCCAGCTACCGGGCATGGAAAAGCTGGCACAGGAGCTGGAGAATCGTGCGGATTCCTTGCAGAATCAAACATACACTCTGGCGCTTTTTGGTGCTTTCAGTGCAGGGAAATCATCATTCGCCAATGCGCTCCTTGGAGCGAATGTTTTACCGGTATCGCCGAATCCTACGACCGCGGTGATTAACCGTATATTGCCGCCGACCGATACTCATAAGCATGGTACAGCAATCATTCATGCAAAAAAAGAAGCCATGCTGCTGGATGATTTAAATGAGCTAATGTCTGAGGACAGTTTGAAGGTACAGGATATAGCAATGGCTAAAAAACAGGCAAAAATCATGCTGAAGAAACAGAGTTATGCACTTGGCCTGAAGGTTTCTTTCCTGGAGGCTTTTATCAAGGGGATTGATACTTTTGAAGAAAACCTTGGTAAAAGTTTTATCGTTTCCCTTGAAGAGTTTCCGAATTATACGACAGATGAATCAAAATCATGCTTTATCGAACGCATCGATTTATATTATGATTGCGACCTGACCCGTAGAGGGATTATTTTAGTAGATACTCCTGGAGCAGACTCTGTTAATGCTAGACATACAGGCACCTCATTCAATTATATTAAACATTCGGATGCGATTTGTTTTATTACATACTATAATCATCCATTCTCCCGTGCAGACCGTAATTTTCTTGATCAACTTGGGCGGGTAAAGGATTCATTCAGTATGGATAAGATGTTCTTTCTTTTGAACGCGGCAGATTTGGCTGAAAATTTGGATGAGAGGAAGCTGGTTGAGGAATATTTACGTAATGAATTACAGACATCAGGTATTCATAATCCGCGTATTTATCCGATTTCAAGCCGGGCAGAACTTCAAAGAAGAACCGGCACATTCAGTCAAGAGAATGAAGAATATACCGATCTGTTTACTCACTTTGAATCCTCTTTTTATACATTCATTCAACATGAACTAAAAGGACTTTTAATTCATGCAGGCGAGAAGGATTTGGATAAAATGCTTCAGCTTATAAGTCGCTTGGTGGAACTGTCGAGTGAAAGTCAGGAGCAAAAAACGAAAAGACGTGCCGAGTTGCAAGAAAACTGGGAACGAGTGTTAGCCAAATTAAATGAAAAAACATTTAATCATGAAGTAGCCAAAATGAAACAGGAAACAGAAGAGCTGATCCATTTTAGCAAGCAACGTATTAATCTAAACTTCTCGAATTATTTCAGAGAATTTTTCAATCCAGGGACGTTAAAGGATCGCCAATCTCTACTTACGTGTACGAATCAACTGCTTGATCAAATACGAATCGAATTAGAGAATGAAATACAGGCTACGTCGTTACGGTTAGAAGTTATGATGAGAAAAAGCATACACGATGCCTATATCGAGTTGGTTAAAGATATTCAATCCATCCACAAGGATTGGTCATTCAGTGAACGGAATATAGTGATTGCATCAGAATATAATACGGACAGGGCACTCCTTGATTTAACAGCAGACCATTTTAAAGAAGAATTGAAAATTTTTAAAGGAACACAGCACTTTTTTGAAAAGAATGGCAGGAGATTATTGACGGACGCCTTATTAAGTAAATTAAATGAGTATCTCAATGTTTATTATTCTGAAGAGCAAATCAAGTTATTAAGCCATTTTGAAAAAGCTATTCATTATATGAGCCTTTCTGTAATCAATGAAATGAAATCGGATGGAATGGAACGATTGAAGGGGATGGAAATGACGTTGAACCAGCAAGCAAATACCGAAATATACCTAGAGGCAGAGAGGAAGATTAAGCTGATTTTGGAATCCGGAAAGGAGAATGAGCTTGCAGCTGGTAAAAGAACCTGAATGGCTTTTAAATCACTTGAATCAAAATGATGTACGTTTGATCGATTGCCAATTCAGCTTGTCAAACGTAAAGTTGGGAAGAGAAAAATACAGGGAGTTTCATATACCAGGAGCTCATTTTTTAGATATAAATCAGGATTTATCCAAACCTGTTTCAAAACATGGCGGCAGGCACCCTCTCCCCGGCAGAAAAGAGTTTAACGAAAAAATGAAAGCTGCTGGAATAGATGAGCATTCAATCGTAATTGCCTATGACGGAGGGGAAGGGGCTTTTGCAGGACGTTTCCTTTGGTTAGCTCTGTATTACGGCTATGAGCATGTGTATGTGCTGAACGGAGGATTAAAAGCATGGCTTGAGAAAGGGTATCCAGTAACATCAGATATTCCTGTACTGGCCTCAACTGATTATATTCCATCCGTGAACAAGAATCTCTTAGCCACTTACGTTGAGGTAAAGGAGTGGACAGAGAGCGATCGGCATGGCTATTTGATTGATTCAAGAGAATCAGAGCGTTATAAGGGCGACCATGAGCCGATTGATCATAAAGCCGGACATATACCTGGTGCGATAAATATCCCTTGGTCCGAAAATTTCAGGGACGGCAAATATTTGCCTGTAACGGAGATGGCAAAACGTTTTGAACACTTACAAAAGGATGAACCAATCATCGTGTATTGTGGTTCGGGCATTACGGCTACTCCTAACTTTATTGCACTTAAGGAAGCTGGTTTTACGAATGTAAAACTATATGCCGGCAGTTTTAGTGATTGGATATCCTATCCTGAAAATAAAATAGAAATCGACCAATAAATTGGTTTGATGGCAATTTTTTTAAAGGAGAATAAAACCTGGATGTGTTACAATCTGATAACATAGAGTCAGATAAGCTGGGGGATTAGGATGAGTGAAAATAACAATACATTATTATTAATAGATGGTTTTAACTTACTTAGCAGAGGTTATTTTGCGACTGCTTACGGTAAAACGGAAGATCAATTATATAGGAATAAAAATGGCATCTATACGAATGCTTTGCGGGTATTTTTTCAAAAAATGTTTAGCCTTATAAAAACACATCAAGTCACACATTTAGGGGTGGCATGGGATGTAAAGCGTGAGGAATCGTCCCGCAGACAAAAATTCGAATTTTATAAAGCAACTCGCGGTGAATTGCCTGCGCCGTTGATCATGCAATATGAGACACTGCGTTCAAGTCTGGATCGGATTGGGGTTCCGCAACTGTCTGTGCCTTCCTATGAAGCAGATGATGTGATTGGCACAATCTCTACGATGTGGAGCGCAAGTAACATGGGAAAATGCTTCATATATAGTAATGATCGTGACCTCTTTCAATTGCTGAATGAGAATACGAGCCAAATTATCGCAAGTAAGACGGGTGACAGGGTTTATACCATTGATCATTTCCGCGAAGATTATGGAATTGAATCTGAGCAATGGGTGGATGTTAAAGCATTATTGGGAGATACAAGTGATAATATTCCGGGTTGTCCGGGTATTGGTGAAAAGACTGCACTACCGCTTATACAGCATTATCAAACCCTTGAAGCTGTTTATGAACAGCTGGAATTATTGGATCCGAAATTCAATCGATGTAAAAAGAAACTGGCTGCAGGACAAGAGTCGGCTTTTATCAGCAAGGAATTAGCCCAAATTATTTGCCAAATCGATGTGTTTGAGGATTGGACTCATGACCATCTTATGTTTGATATCGATTATGACAAGTTGGCAAGTGAGTTGGATGAGTTAGAACTTAAGGTCCGTGTCAGTTAAAAGATACCTGTTTTCGTAATGAATCGAGCTTTATGCCTAAGGGTTTAAGGCTCGAATTTTTTTATCCTTATGATTCGTTCAAACATGCAAGTTCATCGATGCCATATTTACGATAAGTAACAGCAAGAAGCATCGCATGATAAGGAGGAGCTGTGAAGTGGGCTATATTGAAGACCTGAGAGCTATTGTTGGCCATCGACCATTGATATTAGTCGGTTCAGTTGCGGTGATCACAGATAAGAAAGGCAGATTATTATTGCAACAAAGGAAGTTTCCGAAGGAGTCATGGGGATTGGCCGGCGGATTGATGGAATTAGGAGAAACGACTGAAGATGTGGCCAGACGAGAAGTAATGGAAGAAACCGGACTTAAGGTAGGCAAGCTTCATTTCATGAATGTATATTCAGGCTC
>JAZUQD010000129.1:0-2590 GCA_045605505.1 Pradoshia sp. | reverse complement strand
ATCCGGTGCGATTGGTTCTGCCTTGCTTGTATCGGTCATGACGTCGCGTACGAAAATTCATGCGGAAGAATTAGCTGAAAAAGCAATGAGCAAACTGACTGGACAACTAAGTCCTGAAGCTATTGCTCAAATGAAAGCTGAAATAGGAGCTCAGGCCACAGTTGATGGAATTAACGATGCCTTCTTTGCAGCTACTTTTATCGCTGCTTTAGCTCTTATCCTTGCCTTCTTTATTAAACGTCCAAAGAGGGCCGATGAACAAATCACATCTAAAG
The DNA here is from genome assembly GCA_045605505.1 of Pradoshia sp. GTDB lineage: Bacteria > Bacillota > Bacilli > Bacillales > Pradoshiaceae > Pradoshia. The sequence continues at coordinate 2,315 of JAZUQD010000129.1, read as the reverse complement.
AAACTCAAAACCTCTCCCATTAAGGAGAGGTTTTTCTTTATATTATTCTTCCCATTTCCATTCCTCGATATTATTAAATATAAATAGGGGCTGCTCATTCGATTCAAATGTCTGCTCACCTATATTCAAGCCCTTTTTCACAAAGAATAAATGGTCTGGATTGACCAACCACATCCATGGCACATCTGCTGCAATCTGTCTCTGAATCATTTTCCACAACTTAAAATCCCCGCTGTCAAGCGCCTCTTCTATCAGTTGATCCACTTCATTAGAAGAATATAAATTCGTATTATAAAATCCTGTTCCAATGCTATCCGTATGGTACCTGCTATATACATCAAAGGGGTTATGATTTCCTGCTCGCATGATAATAGGATCTTTAAACTTATTTGAACTGATTTCCCCCCATGTTTGGCCGGCTAATTCCACTTCAATACCCAGTTCTGTTAATTGCTTCTCGAAGATCTTTGCCATGGCCTGTGCAATAGAATCGGATTCCAAAAACTGCAGCTTAAATTTCGCTTTGAGTCCCTCTTTTTCAAGAACACCATCTTCATCCTTATCTGCCCATCCTGCTATTTTTAAAATTTCCTCAGCCTTTTCTCTATTATGATATTCTGATTCAGTATCTTTGTAGCCCCATGGAAGCTGATCAGCATTATTTAATGCTTCTTCCCCGTATCCATATAAAACTTCATCTATAATATACTCACGATCAACCGTTAAATTAATTGCCTGTCGAATAGACCATTCACTTGTCACATCATTTCCTACCTGCTTTCCATCAATTTCTGCTCCTGAAGGTACCGTAACAAAGGCAATTCCATATTGATCAATGCCTTTAAAAGCGTTAATGTCCATTCCATCCACACCAACATTTGCATAAGCAGGAGATGTCTGAGCCACATCTATCCCCCCTTTTTGTACCGCAGCATAGGCTTCTTCCTCATCCATAAAAAGAATCGTAATCTTTTTGAAAAAAGGTTTATCTCCATAATATTGTTCATTTCTAATGAAAACCGCCTGTTCTCCTTCTTTCCATTCCTTTAAGATAAAAGGTCCCGAACCAATTGGATTTAGTGTGTAGAAATTATCGTATTGGTTTTCAGGAACGATTCCCAGCTGAGCAGCAGTATAACCAAAGGTTGATAGGGGTTTCTCAAATTGAAAATGGACAGTGTAATCATCGATCACCACTGCTTCTTTTAACATCGATAATTCCTTCCATCCACTGTATTTAGCCATATTAAATGTAAAAGCTACATCACTTGCTTTTACTTGTTCACCATTCGAAAAGTAAGCATCATCTCGAAGTTTAAACTCCCAGGTCAATTTATCCTCACTAATCTGATATTCATCAGCCAAATCATATGTAATTCCCATATCCTTATCAAATGATAATAAAGTACTTTGAATGATTGGTGTAGCATTGGATGAGGCAAATACTAAAGGATCAACCCCTTTCATTGCCTCCGGTGTCAGAGCCAATGTTAATTCATCCTGAGTGGTTGTGGCTCTACTGACTCCTGCTCCAACATTTAAGCATCCGCTTGCCAGAATAAGAATTAGGGTTATTTTCATTACTATTTTCATCCACTTTATCCCCCGCTGAACTAACGCTTTACTGAATCAGTAACAAGCAGTCAAAATATAGGATTAGTATGTACAGGTGAATCTTATTCATTCTATTCATCAAAAAGAAAGGAGGCAGATTCTTCTGTCCCCTCTCTTGCACTGTTTACTCTTGATGCTCCATTACATATATGCAGAAGTATACCAGTTCCCCTTCAAACTTCCGCTCGGAGCCCCCTTTCGAATCGTTCGAAACAGCATTTTCATATTCAGAACCACCTTCCGAACGATTCGGAAGCTTATTTTACTACCTTTAGTAAGACCTACATTGCCACCGATGGGATTAATGTCAACTTCTCGCTTTCTGTTTGTCCCTTTCTCCGATATACTATTCTCTGCTCCTCACATATTCCTAGAGATTTCTTGTTCTCCTGAAACCAAATAAATACGTGCTTCATAGGCATTCAATTTTAACGTTGATGCCTCATTATAGTTGGAGATTAGTAAGGTTGAATCCCTTAAGTCCATTTCATTGCCCAGATTAATTTCAATGGATTCCGAATGGTGATTCGAGACAAAGCAAATCGTTTCATCAGCATAGCTTCTTTTATATCCGTATAAATGAGGGTGCCCTATAAAGATTTCCTGATAGTCTCCATATACAAAGACCTTATGCTTTTTTCTTAACTCAATCAGCTTTTGATAGAAATAAAAGATTGAGTCAGAATTGAGTAGTTCGTCAT
>JAZUQD010000128.1:0-31294 GCA_045605505.1 Pradoshia sp. | reverse complement strand
TCCAGCTTCGACGGCTAGAAGCTCAGGACATAAGCATGATCTCTACAGGAGGAAAGAACACCTCCTTCCGAGCCCCTGTCTTATGCTCCTCGCTTCTGACCAAACCGTCTCAGCTTTATAGTTAATCCAGCTTCAGGGCCTAAGCCGCTCGAGACATAAGCATAGCCTCTGCGGGGGAGGAACACCCTCTCCAAGCCTCTGTCTTATGCTTGTCGCGTCTGACCAAGGCCCTTCAGCTTTATAGTTAATTCAGCTTCGACTCCTAGGAGCTCGGGTCATAAGCAAATACTCTACGGGAGAAGTACCCTCCCTCCGAGTATTTGTCTTATGCTTGTCGCTCCTGTCCAGGCGTTTCTGCTTTATAGTTAAGGTGGTGTTTTTGTGTTGAATGATACGGTGATTCCGCAGTTTTTGATTCAACGGGCATATGTGACGCCAGAGCGTGTGGCTCTTTCGTTTGAGGGAGAGAAATGGACGTTTAGAGATTTATATGAAAATGCCCGTTTGTATGCTGAGAGATTGACGGAATTAGGTGTTACAGAGAGGCATGTAATTGGAATTAATATGACGAATAGACCGGAGATGGTCTTCCTCATACATGCCCTTTTTTTAATTGGAGCTAAAATTGTCCTCATTAATATTCGTTTAACCGATCGGGAGAAGGGCTGGCAATTAGCAGATGCTCAAGCGGATTATCTGATATCAGATAGTGATATGCTACTGAATATCCCCGTGCTCACGCTAGATAAATTAAAGATGACCAAGAGGAAGCCATTTGAAGAAATGAAGCATTTATCCTTCAATCAAACGGCAACCATTATGTATACATCTGGTACAACTGGTCAACCCAAAGCTGTTAGGCAAACAATCGGCAATCATTTTTGGAGTGCGGTTGGTTCTGCTTTAAATTTAGGCTTGCGTGATCAGGATAAATGGCTGTGTTTTATGCCATTGTTTCATATCAGCGGATTATCAATTCTTTTTAAATCTGTCATTTACGGAATGGAGACCGTTTTGCAAAGGGGATTTGATCCTGCACAAGCAAATGAAGCCATTCAGAACCAAGGTGTTACCATCTGTTCAGTCGTGACGAATACATTAAAGCGAATGCTTGAGGATTTAGGAGAAGAGAGCCTGTACCCTGAGCACTTCCGATGCATGCTGCTGGGGGGAGGATCTGCTCCAATGACGCTATTGCAAAAGCTGACAGCTAAAAACATCCCTGTTTTTCAAACCTATGGGATGACAGAAACTTGCTCTCAAATTGTTACGCTGGCACCAGAAGATGCTAAACGTAAACTAGGCTCTGTAGGAAAGCCTTTAATGCCATGTGAAATTAAAGTTATTGTTGATGGGAGCATAGCTGGCTGTAATATACCGGGAGAGATAGCCGTAAAAGGTCCGAATGTGACTCCGGGATATCTCCATGATAGGGCAGCGGAATCATTCGAGGATGGATGGTTTTTTACAGGTGATATCGGTTATATCGATGAGGAAGGTTATTTGTTTGTAATTGATAGACGATCTGATTTAATCATTTCTGGTGGGGAAAATATTTATCCCGCTGAAATTGAATCAATACTGTCAGAACATCCAGCCATAAAAGAGGCTGGTGTCAGTGGCATATATGATGATCAGTGGGGAGCTGTTCCGGCAGCTGCTATTGTTCCGGTATCAGGTAGCCACTTGCATTCGAGAGAAGTTATCGAATTTTGTGAAACGAGGTTAGCTCGTTATAAAATACCTAAAAAAGTGGTATTCGTTAATGAATTGCCCCGTAATGCCTCCAATAAATTAATGAGAAAAGAGTTAGGTAAATTTTTTGATCAATTCTGAATATTGGGTATTGGACTTATTTTATTCAGCCTTCAAATCCTGTATAATGAAAAAAAAGACATAAGAAGGCGGGGAAGAAATGGCTCGTTCGAATAAGCAATACTTGATTGCTGAGATCTTGTTGCGTCGCGGACTCCCATTATCAGTTATTACCGCAATTACAAATGTGGCTGAAAAAGAAGTTGTTGAACTAGTAAAGAAAAGTTTATAGGAGAAAAGCGCCCAGTGAGAGGGGCGCTTTTCTTTATTCCTCTTCCAGCAATCCCAATTCCAATCCACGCTTTGCTATAAGATGGTCTACTTCCTTTGGTAATTCATCCAGTGAACCGAATTCAGTACTCCAGTAATTTGTAAAAGAGTCCACGCAAATAGGAAAGGTTAGAGCAGTGGAATTCTGCAAGTCTTTGTGAAAACCATGTAGTATATGATTGATATCCATTTAGAAATATCAGCCTTTCTTTTATAAAAAATCAGCGGGGCGGAAGGTTTTACATCCTGTATCGCCACTTCTTAAAGCGCGTTCTTCAGAATACATATTTACTTGTATTTTTTCTGCTGCGCATTTATTACCTTGTTTCCAGAAATGGCAGCTGTTTACGGAGCACTTAACACCATTAGGCATAGAAAAATCCCTCCTTTATTTGTATCATGTATCATTTGGTCTTTCATATGTGAAGTAAATACAGGAAGAAAAAAACCGAATCCATTTAGGATTCGGGTTATCTTATACTATTATTCGTTTAATGCTTTTTGAAGAGAGTCTAAATTGTCTTTTGCAATTGAAAAATAATCGCGTTCTTTTTCAATATCGTCCTGCGTCAGAATAGATAAATTATGAATAGGCAATGAAGTTAGCTTAGCCTCTTTTTGTATAACATCAGTCAATTTACTATTTACATTTTGTTCAACTAAAATGTATTTAAGTTCGTGGTCCTTGGCGGTATCCACAAGCTTCTCTAAAGATTTTTGAGTTGGCTCTTCAGAAGTGGATAAACCAGATACGCTTATTTGTTCCACATCATATCGTTCTTCCCAGTATCCAAAAGCCGCATGAGAAACAAGGAATTCTTTGTGCTGAGCTTTGCTGAATACATTTGTATATTCTGTATTCAACTCATCAAATTTCTGAGATAATACTTGGTAATTTTCCTCAAATGTACGTTCTTGTTCAGGCATTTTTTCAATCAGTGAATCTTTAATGTGTTTTGCCATTTCCTTTGCATATAATGGATCTATCCAAAGATGCGGGTCGACTGAGCCGTGATCATGGCCATCGTCTTCATGCTCGTGATCCTCGTGGTTATGTCCTTCTTCCTCATGTTCTTCATGAGCATCAAGCTTTACCTTTTCACCGATGGCAATCATTTCAACATTTTCATTAGCAAGTGTTTTGGTTATATTGTTTGCAAAGCCTTCAAGATTATATCCAATGTAATAAAACAAATCAGATTCAGCGATATTGATGATATCTTTTTGTGTCGGTTCAAACGTATGCTCATCTACACCTGCCGGATAGATAGAAGAAACATTGACAAAGTCCCCACCAATCTGTTTGGTCATATATTCTAAAGGATAGACAGTTGTATAAATGGAAAGCTGGTTTTCATTTTGAATATTAGCTGCACTATTGTCCTCCTTGCATCCAGTGAGAAAAATAGACGCGCCAAGTATGAGTGCGAATATAAATGATAATTTTTTCAAAAATAATATCCTCCCGTTAATCGTATTCATTACGATTTGTTAAACAAAAAAAGATAAATCGAAAAGGTTCCGATTTGCATATATAGTATAATACACGGCTTTTTTTAGTAAATCAAGAGCCTTTTTTTTCTTGTTTTGGAGGTACAGGATCAAACCCACCCGCATGCAGAGGATGGCATTTAGATATTCGTTTTATGGTTAGCCATGTTCCTTTTATGGGGCCGAAACGCTCAATGGCTTCCAGGCCATAGTGGGAACAAGTTGGATAAAATCTGCAGCTGGGTGGCTTTAAAGGTGAAATGGCTACTTGATAAAAGCGAACAATTTTTAATAATAATTTTTTCATGTTTTTAGGCTTCCTTTGGGAAAATCATTTGATACAACCATATCATAATGCCTTAAGAGGGAAAATTCAAACTTTAGGGATGAAATATTGCATGAGAACAGGTAAAATAAGTAATAGCTGAAAGGGAGGTTTTATTATGCCATCTGTTGAAAGTTTTGAATTGGATCATAATGCTGTTAAAGCCCCGTATGTTCGTCACTGTGGAGTTCATAAAGTAGGAAGCGATGGAGTTGTTAATAAATTTGATATCCGTTTCTGTCAGCCAAATAAGCAGGCTATGAAGCCAGATGCTATTCATACTTTAGAGCATCTATTAGCATTTAATATTAGGAAGTATTCTGAAGCTTATTCTCATTTTGATATAATTGATATTTCCCCAATGGGATGTCAAACAGGTTTTTATTTGGTAGTCAGTGGTGAACCGACAGTTGAGGAAATTATTGATGTACTTGATAAAACAATGAAAGAAGCTGTAGAGATTACGGAAATCCCAGCAGCAAATGAAAAGCAATGCGGTCAAGCTAAGCTACATGATCTTGAGGGTGCCAAAAAGTTAATGAAATTTTGGTTAACACAAAGCAAAGAAGAGTTAAAGCAAGTATTTGCGTAAAAAGCAGAATCCCCATTTAATATGGGGATTCTTTAGTATTGTTTATCCCGGAGGTACTAGATTGATGAATTTCTTCTCCATCTATATGTGGATTATGCTCTAATGGGTCAATGGTATGTTTGTATTCATATGCTTTAGTAGTAACCAGTGCTGTGACCCCTATTACCAAAGCGATTATAACTGCTCCTATAATAAAAATCCCTGTCATCCCCATGTATATACCCCCAGTCTTTGTTGATTTGATTATACCATTTATTTTCCAAAAAAAATCTGTCTATTATCCTTTTTGAGCAAGTATAGCTTTAAAAAGAATCATCGGAAATAAAAAAAACCTCCTCTACAGAAGGTTTGTCTATGTACTCTTACTTAATGCAAATATTTTGACGATGGCTGTTGGATATCTTCTTTTGCAAATCGTTTTTTTAGGCTATCAATTATGTATATACCCATTAAATTATACAGTTCACGATCTTCCAGTTCATTAATCAATTGCATAACATCCTTACGGTCAAGTTGTTCCAATACGGCTAAAGCTAAAATATCAATATCCTCGTCATCGCCAGTTAATTTATCACGATACAATTGATACAATTCATCAATAAAATTCACTGTAAAGAACTCCTTTCAATTTCGTAAATCACGATTTATATAGTAATTATTTACCCCAACCTTTATAAATGTACTCTTGTTATCCAGAAAATATTATTAATTCTATCTGTAAATCGGATAGTTGATTCTGTGTAAGAAGATGAGTAAAGGGCAAAAGCCTAGCTGTACAAATAACAAAGGTCTATTTTGATATAATTGAGATAACTAAAATAAATAAGAAATGGTGGAAGATGAAAGATGGCGATATTTAAAGATATTCAGGGTAACGAAGTCCATTTCCAGGAAGAACAAGGTCATTTTGAACGTGAAGCTGGTCATGTATTAGTCATATGTCGGTATAAAGAAAGCTGGGTTCTCACCAAGCATACCAAAAGAGGTCTTGAATTTCCGGGAGGCAAGGTAGAAAAAAACGAAACCCCTGTTCAGGCAGCCATTCGTGAGGTATATGAAGAAACAGGGGGAGAAGCCAAAAAGGTCATTCCAATTGGTGAGTATAAAGTATTCGATCCAGCTGGTTCTTTTATAAAGGCCGTTTTTTACGCAGATCTTACTGCTATCACATTGAAAGATGATTATATGGAAACAGATGGACCCGTTATGATATCCAATCTGCCAAATGACTTTCAAACGAGTGACCAATACAGTTTTATCATGAAGGACCCTGTAATTTTGATATGCTTGGATAAAATTAATCAGTTACATTTACTGTAAGCGGTCGCGTATTAATTTAGCTTCAACGAACTCGACCATTTTATACATGATTGTTGCAAATACGGCTATCACGAGTAAAGACATTAATACGAGTGTGAAATTAAATACTTGGAATCCATAAATAATTAAATAGCCAAGTCCCTGTGACGAGACGAGAAATTCACCGACTATGACACCAACCCAAGCAAGACCGACATTTACTTTTAGCGTGGAAATGATGACTGGAAAAGAATAAGGTAAAACAGCTTCCTTAAAGATTTGCATACGGCCAGCATTAAATGTTTCCAGTACCTTTATATAATTAGGATCGATTTCCTTGAAGCTCGTGTAGACGACAATCGTTGTAACGATGACGGAGATAATGATTCCATTAGTGATAATGGATGTTAATCCAGGCCCCATTGCTACAATGATAATAGGTCCAAGCGCAACCTTCGGCATAGCATTAAAGATCACTAAATAGGGATCCAATACTTTTGATAGCATAGGTGACCACCATAAGGCAACTGCTAGAAGCGTCCCTAATAATGTACCTAATATAAAACTGATTACCGTCTCAAACACTGTCAGTCCGAGATGGCTGATCAGGCTGCCATCCTTTATTTTTTCAATCAGCATTTGGGTGATTTTAGAAGGAGAGCTGAACAGAAGAGGGTCTATCCAGTTAAAATGACTTGCGAGTTCCCAAACAGTAAAGAATAAAACGAATATAACACCCTGATAGAGCCAAACTTTATGTTGGGTGTTTTTTAATTGTTGGATATAGTTCTTGTGGAGAAAATTAATTTTTTGCTTATGATCCGTCAAACTGTTCCATCTCCTTCCATATAAGCTGAAATACATCTGAATAGTCTGGATGGTTTCTTGCGTCAAATGGAGACAATGCTCTTAACTCTTTTGGGACATCAAACTCCATGTGAATTTTTCCTGGTTTCGGAGAAAGGAGGAAGACACGATCACTCATGGCTACAGCTTCTCCTATATCGTGTGTAACTAGAATGGCCGTTTTTTTAAAGGACTTTAATGTGCTTGAAACAATATCTTCAAGTTTGAGTTTGGTTTGCAAATCTAGAGCTGAAAAAGGTTCATCGAGTAAGAGAAGGGTTGGGTTTGTTGCCAGGGTTCTGACAAGCGCTACCCGTTGGCGCATTCCACCTGATAATTCTCTGGGGAATTTAGTCAATACATCTTTCAAGCCGATTTCTTCCAATAAAGCGATGGTTTGCTCTTCATGCTTTGGGTCCAATTGCTTTAACAATTTTAGTCCAATCAGAATATTTTCTTTAATCGTTTTCCAGGGAAATAAATAATCTTGTTGCAGCATATATCCGATATCCTGACGATTGGCAAGAACATCTTTTCCGTATAGGTTCACGTTTCCTTCGGTTGGTTTAAAGAGTCCGGATATAATGGATAAAAGGGTAGTTTTTCCACAGCCGCTTGGACCGAGGAGGGAAATAAATTCCCCCTCCTCAATCGTAAGCGATATATTTTCTAATGCGATAGACGCTTGTGTTTTAGATAAATAGAGATGAGATACATTCTCTATTGTTAATAAAGGCATATCCTCTGCCTCCTTACCTTATTTGGAAACTTCTTCTGCAATTTTTGTATTTACCAAGGTTTTATGATCGATGTAGGAATCGATTTCCCCTGCTTCTTTCATGATATCCTGTAGATTTAGCCATTCTTCTTCATCAAGAATTGGATTTAGGGCAAAGGATTCCTGAGATTTATATCGATCAATGGCCATTTCAATAATCTCAACATCTGTATCTTCAAAATACGAGTGGATCGCTTTTGCGACTTCACTGGAATCCGTTTCTTCAACCCACTTTTGCGCTTTATAAATTGCTTTCGTAAAACGTTTAACTAGATCTTCATTTTCCTTCAAATAGCTTTCTTTTGCCATAAAGGTGGTGTAGGGCACATGGCCTGATTCTTTTCCAAAGGAAGCAACAATATGTCCTTTGCCTTCTTTCTCAAAGACACTGGCCTGTGGTTCAAATAACTGTACATAATCTCCTGTTCCTGAAGCAAAGGCGTTGGCAATATTGGCAAAATCAATATTTTGAATTAATTTAAGATCTTTTTTAGGGTCGATATTATGTTTTTTCAGTACATATTCTCCAACCATTTGTGGCATTCCACCTTTTCTTTGCCCAAGAAATGTACTATCTTTCAGCATGTTCCAGTCAAAGTTATCGATTTTTTCTCTTGAAACTAGGAAAGTTCCGTCTGTTTGTGTAAGTTGGGCAAAATTAATAACTGGATCTCGTGAATTTTGTCCATGAACATAAATGGAAGTCTCCGAGCCGACAAGTGCGATATCAGCTCCACCAGATAGAAGGGACGTCATTGTTTTGTCGCCGCCCCATGCGGTTTGCAATTCTACGTCAAGCCCTTCATCCTTAAAAAATCCTTTGGCCAAGGCAACATATTCAGGTGCATAAAAAATGGAGCGGGTGACCTCTGCTACTTTAACTTTTGTCATTTTTTCAGTTGGCTCACTTTCTTTGCAAGCTGATAAGCTAAAGATAAGCAGAACGGAGAGCATACAAAAGAAGATGGTTTTAAGATAGTGTTTCAAGGGAATTTCCTCCTTAGTAGGCAGTATGTATGCCAGAGTTTAGTTAATAGTATTGTATGTATGGTATATATTTGTGTGAATGCCCATGCTACAAACGTAAAGGAGTCCGGATTATGCAGAAACTACAATCATCACTTGGAAGTATCATAGATAAACGTCGATATCCATCACCGCATCCGGATATAGACTTATTTATCGTTACCTACTTATCGAATGGGTTGCTGGTTAAGGGCCTCTTAGCTGAACCTAAAATAAATGAAATAATGGATGGATTTTTATATTTGCGCGGAGGTATTAAAAATGTTGGAAAAGTCCGTCCAGGACGTATCATTCAGTTTGCAAGTCAGGGATTTGTTGTGTTTGCACCGTTTTATCGTGGTAATCAGGGGGGAGAAGGAGAAGAAGATTTTGCTGGAGAAGATCGTTGGGATGCCATTGCTGGATTTGAGCTTTTGAAGCAGCATAAAAAAGTTAATCCGAACAGGGTTCATATCTTCGGCTTTTCTCGTGGGGGTATTATGGCATTGTGGACTGCTATATACTGCCAGGATGCAGCTTCTCTTGTCACATGGGGAGGAGTTTCTGATATGACTCTAACCTACGTCGAAAGAATCGATTTAAGAAGAATGCTGAAAAGGGTTATTGGGGGTTCGCCAAACAAGCTGCCGGATGAATATAAATCCCGTACACCTTTGTATGAAATTGATAAAATCTCATGTGAAGTTCTGATTATCCATGGCGAAAGAGATGAAAACGTTTCGGTTGAACATGCCAATTTATTAAGAAGCAGGCTAAAAGATTACGGTAAGAGTTTCGATGTATGGTACCTTAAGGGGTATACTCATTATTTCCCTCCGAAAATAAACCGGCAGATTGTCACGGATTTGACGAAATGGATGAAAGAAGCGGCTTCAAATGGTACCATTGAAATAAAAGGATGAAACTGGGGGATGAGAGAATTGGGTATGCCAATGGAGTTAAATACACTCATTGTGACAAAGGCGAATGAAAAGCGTATTGGGGAGAATCTTTTTATTCTAAAAAAAGAAGGTTATCGTTTATATCCGATTGAGATCCCGATTGATATCAAAAAAACACTTGATGGAGAGTCGAGAGGAACAGCGCTGATAAAAAAGGTGGAATGGGAAAGTAAATATACGACCATTACATATGAATTGATTTCTCTAAACTCCAGTAATTAAAATGATACTAAAAGAACAAACCTTTATCCTGGTCATTGTTGGGCAAAAGGTTTGTTTTTACTTTGTATCGATACGTTGACGTATGAGAGGGAAATAAAAAATGGTGCCTTGAAAGTCAGATAGTATGACTTCTAGGCACCATTTCTTATTAAAATTTGATTGGTCCGCCTTTTAATTCAATCTCAGGATTGATATTTTTAAATTCCTTGAAATTATCTCTGAATTTATCAGCCAGCTCATTTGCTTTTTCATAATAGGCTTCTTGATTTTCCCAAGTTTTCTGGGGTTGTAAAACTTCATCAGGAACCCCAGGAACATGTAGAGGAATGGCTAATCCAAATATACTGTCTTGAACCGTTTCAATATTGGTCAGTTCGCCCTCTAATGCGGCTTGAATCATCAATCGTGTATAAGAAAGCTTCATACGACTGCCGGTTCCATATTCGCCTCCGGTCCAGCCTGTGTTAACAAGATAAACCTGAACTTGATGTTCCTCTATATTTTTACCAAGCATCTCAGCATACTTTGTTGGATGCAGCGGAAGGAACGGTGAACCGAAGCAGGTAGAAAAGGTTGCCTGCGGTGAGGTGATTCCGAGTTCAGTACCGGCTAACTTACTAGTATATCCGCTTAAGAAATGATACATAGCCTGTTCTTTTGTTAATTTACTGATTGGAGGCAACACACCAAAAGCGTCAGCTGTTAAAAAGATGATGGTATTAGGATGGCCTGCAATACTTGGTTTGACGATGTTTTGCATGGCTTCTATAGGGTAAGCAGCACGCGTATTTTCTGTTAACATTCCATTATCATAATCTGCAACTCGTGTATTTTCGTCCACCATTACATTCTCAAGCACAGAACCAAATCGAATTGCATTAAATATTTGAGGTTCTTTTTCCTGTGAAAGATTAATACATTTGGCGTAACATCCGCCTTCAATATTAAATACACCTTCAGGCGACCAGCCGTGTTCATCATCACCGATTAAACGACGGTTAGGATCAGCTGATAAAGTGGTTTTTCCTGTTCCGGACAGACCAAAGAAAAGGGCGACATCGCCTTCAAAACCAACATTAGCTGAACAATGCATAGAAAACACATTCTTCTCTGGAAGCAGGTAATTCATAATGGAGAAAATAGATTTTTTCATTTCTCCGGCGTATTCAGTGCCTCCGATTAGAACGACTTTCTTCTCAAAAGAGATGATGATAAATGTTTCTGAATGTGTACCATCCACTAGCGGATCTGCTTTAAATCCTGGAGCCGAGATAATTGTAAACTCAGGTGAATGATCAAGGAGCTCCTCTTCAGTGGGACGGATAAAAAGTTGATGGACAAATAAATTGTGCCAGGCATATTCATTGATGACTTGAATGGGAAGGCGATAATCTGTTGCAGCCCCGGCAAAACCATTAAAGACGAATAATTCATCTCTTTTTTCGAGGTAATCGATTACTTTTTCATACAGTTTTGAAAAAACAGCTTCAGATATCGGCTGATTAACGCTTCCCCAAGCTATTTTATTGATAGTGGAAGCTTCTTCAACAATAAATTTATCTTTTGGAGACCTACCAGTATATTTGCCTGTTTCTGCTTTAACAGCTCCAGTGGATGTAAGGACTCCCTCTTTTCTGGTTAATACTTTTTCAACTAATTGTGGCACGGAAAGCTGAATATGAATATTATCATGAGTAAGTAATTGCTTTAATTCATTGGAAACTCCTACACTGTTCATACGAGATCATCCTTTTCCAGAATTTTGATAAGTACATTATATGGAAATTAGTATAACACATTTAACATAATTATCCATACTAATCGCGTTGTTTTCCAAATCAGGGTCATCCTATTTGTTATATTTAAATAACAAATATAATGAAAACAGAGAATGAAATTTTGATATTTAAAATTAAAATAGAGCGTGTTTTATATATATGTTAATTTAGAATATTCACAAATTAATTATATCAATATTATTTTTAGATTGCGAATTTTAAACATTTTATTGTGCCTTTCCATAGGGAATCCAACTATGACTTGTTACCTTAACAATATATTCCTATTGATTTGTTGACAGGCTTTGATGAATAAGATATCATATACATTTAATATGGATACTCTTATCAAGACTCGGTGGAGAGACGAGCTCTATGAAGCCGGGGCAACCTGCAGTTTGATTCCTTTTATAAGTAATCACGCAAAGGTGCTAACTTGATGCAAGGTTATATTGCCTTGAACGATGAGAGTGAAAGGCAGATTTCTGAGACTCAGACCTTTCCTCTTTTAAAGGGGAAAGGTCTTTTTTCGTATAATCAGGAGATAATTAAAGATAATGAGTAGCCATAAACAGGGAAGCTGAAGGAGGAAGAAATATGTCTAATAAAAGACATTTATTTACATCAGAATCTGTAACGGAAGGTCATCCGGATAAAATTTGTGATCAGATTTCAGATTCCATATTGGATGAAATACTAGCTAAGGATCCAAATGCGAGGGTAGCTTGTGAAACCTCTGTTACGACTGGATTAGTTCTGGTTGCAGGGGAAATCACGACATCTACGTATGTTGATATTCCAAAAATCGTACGCGATACAATCAAAGGAATTGGGTACACACGAGCTAAATATGGCTTTGATGCAGAAACATGTGCTGTATTAACCTCTATTGATGAACAATCTGCTGACATTGCCCAGGGTGTTGACCAGGCTTTGGAATCAAGAGAAGGTACAATGTCTGATGAAGAGATAGAAGCTATTGGTGCGGGAGACCAAGGATTGATGTTTGGGTTTGCCTGCAATGAAACAGAAGAATTAATGCCTCTTCCAATTTCTCTTGCTCATCAATTATCTAGAAAGCTGGCTGAAGTTCGTAAGCAGAACGTGTTGCCATATTTGCGACCGGATGGTAAAACACAAGTTACGGTTGAATATGATGAAAATCAAAAACCGGTTAGAATTGATACAATTGTTATCTCTACACAACACGATGCTGAAACAACACTTGAACAAATTAAGAAAGATCTAAAAGAACAAGTGATAAAGCCAGTTGTTCCAGCTCATCTTATTGATGAAGAAACGAAATACTTTATTAACCCAACAGGCCGTTTTGTTATTGGCGGACCACAAGGGGATGCAGGCCTGACTGGACGTAAAATTATTGTTGACACGTATGGTGGATATGCACGCCATGGCGGAGGAGCTTTCTCCGGTAAAGATGCTACGAAGGTAGACCGATCTGCAGCTTATGCTGCTAGGTATGTAGCTAAAAACATTGTTGCAGCTGGTCTAGCAGATAAAGCTGAAGTACAGTTGGCCTATGCAATTGGTGTCGCACAGCCTGTATCTATTTCAATCGATACGTTCGGTACAGGAAAAATTGAAGAAGAAAGATTAATTGAATTAGTACGTGCTAATTTTGATCTTCGACCTGCCGGCATTATAAAAATGCTTGATCTAAGACGTCCAATTTATAAACAAACAGCAGCTTATGGGCATTTTGGACGCAATGACTTAAATCTTCCTTGGGAGAGAACAGATAAAGTAGGAGTATTACGTACTGAAGCTGGTTTATAAGAAGTCGATAAACATATTTAAATGAAAGAGGCATATTAATGTCTCTTTAGATTGTAGAAGGAATTCACAATTGGCCTATTAGAGGTCTATTGCTGAATTCCTTCTTTATTTTTGGATTTTTGACGAAGGAAAGTTAATGAAAAAGACTCCTGCTGGAATAAAAAGCGTACTTCGATTCAGCTCGAGTATTCCGAGAGGAGGGTTGATGCTTGCCCGTGGAAAAATTGAGCCCATTTTGCAGAAAATAGCGTTAACCGAATACGAGAGAAGATTTGAAAAAAAAAACGGTAGACTTGGTCCTGAAATAAGGAAACTTTGTCTACAGTCTTAAAGAGGCCTAATTATGCCTCTTTTTTTTTATGTCTAAAAGTGGTAGAATTTGGTGGTGTTATATTTTGGAATTACTATAGTTATATTTGCTGGCTGTATTTTTGCCCATGAAGCATTTATAACATATTTTGTTAAAAAAATATTATGATCTGATAGTTATGTACTAGTCAGAAGTAAAGTGAGTGGGTGAAAAGCAATGTGTGGATTTGTAGGATGCATGCATGATCAACGGCTGGAAAATCAGGATAAAGAACTTTTAAAGAGTATGAATGATCTGATTACACATAGAGGACCGGATGACGAGGGCTTTTATATAGATGAACATATTCAGCTTGGATTTAGAAGATTAAGCATAATTGATATAGAGTGTGGCCATCAGCCTTTAACATATGAAAATGAGCGCTATTGGATCATTTTTAATGGGGAAGTGTACAACTATCTGGAATTAAAAGAAATACTTGAAAAGCAAGGGATGAAATTTACAACAAACTCAGACACGGAAGTAATCTTAGCTGCTTTTGTTCATTATGGAGAAAAAGCAGTCGAAATGCTTCGCGGGATGTTTGGATTTGTGATATGGGATAAACAGGAGAAATCTGTTTTTGGTGCTCGTGATCCATTTGGTATTAAACCATTTTTTTATTTGGAAAATGAGGATAAGACCTATTTTGCGTCAGAGAAAAAGAGCATTTTGCATGCAATGGAAAACGCTGAATTAGATCCCTTGTCTTTACAACATTATCTAACCTATCAGTTTACTCCGGAACCAGCTACCATGACGAAGAATGTGAAAAAATTGCTGCCTGGACACTGCTTTACAAAGAGTATTGGCAAGCCTATGCAAATTCGTCAATACTGGAAAGCTGAATTTAAACCAATTCATCGCAGTGAACAGGACTGGATAAAAGAAATTCAGGATGTTATGTATGACAGTGTCAAAATGCATATGCGCAGTGATGTTCCTGTCGGTTCTTTTCTCTCCGGAGGAATTGATTCTACGATTATCGCTTCTATTGCAAAAGAATACCATCCTGGTATCAAAACATTCTCTGTTGGATTTGAACAGAATGGATTCAGTGAAATTGATGTCGCTAAAGAAACGGCTGATAAACTAGGAGTAGAGAACATCAGCTATATTATTACGCCAGAAGAATATATGAAGGAATTGCCAAACATTATGTGGCATATGGATGACCCACTGGCAGACCCTGCTTGTGTTCCTTTATATTTTGTAGCAAGGGAAGCACGTAAGCATGTGACAGTGGTTCTGTCAGGTGAAGGGGCAGATGAATTATTTGGAGGCTATAATATTTATCGTGAGCCTCAATCCTTGGCTATGTTTGATAAGATTCCTTTCTTTATTAAAAAAGGACTAAAGCAAATTTCCACCTTAATGCCCGAGGGCGTAAAAGGAAAGAGTTTCATTGAGCGCGGCTGTACTCCGATAGAGGAACGTTATTTGGGGAACGCCAAGATGTTTATGGAAGAAGAAAAGAGAAAACTATTCAAGCTATATAAAGAAGGACAAGACTATACAACCATTACACAACCGTTTTATGCAGAAACATCAGAATATGATGATGTGAGCAGAATGCAGTATATTGATATTCATACATGGCTGCGCGGAGATATATTATTAAAAGCAGATAAAATGACGATGGCACATTCCTTGGAGCTTCGTGTTCCATTTCTTGACAAGAAAGTATTTGATGTAGCGGCAGGTATTCCGACGGATTTAAAAACAGCGTCTGGAACCACAAAATATATTCTAAGAAAAGCCGCGGAGGGAATTATTCCAGATCACGTGCTAAATCGTAAAAAACTTGGTTTCCCAGTACCAATCCGACATTGGTTAAAAAATGAAATGTATGATTGGGCTATTAAAATCATTAATGAGAGCCAAACTGATCATTTGCTCGACAAGCAAGTGATTATGAACCTAATGAACGATCATGTAACAGGCAGAGCTGATAATAGCCGAAAGTTATGGACTGTTTTAGTATTTATGATATGGTACTCGGTTTATGTCGAAGAAAAATATCCTTTTCAGGCAGAAGCTGAAAAGGATATACGGAGAGGCCAGATGGTTTAATCTTTATATGTTATGGCTTGTTTACCCATTTGCACCCACGCTTTTTCAAACTCAGCGGCGGGTGCTTTTTTATTCTTGATTCCTGTTAATGGATCATTAAAATAGATATAATCCTGGTCATAGCCCGTCACTACAACAGAATGCTCTTTATATGTAATCGATATTTTTCCATTTGGTGTTACCCAAGTATGAAAATAAGATGGGTCAAGCTTTTGATAAGCTGTATTAATGATAATCCAGATAGGTCGATTAGTTGAAAGATATTTTTTGATGTGATCGAAGTCCCTATTAGTGAAGTCAATTATTCTGCCGGGCATATATCGTTCTGCCAATTCTTTAATGGGGGTATGATACACTCCAAGCCCAGGTTTATTAGTAGAATACATATCTCCAATAAATCCATCATTAGGGTCACCATAGTAAACTTGTCCATTTATTTTTTCCATTTTGGAAGGGTTCTTTTTTAGTTGCTCGGCAAGTGTTAGCTTTTCCGCATGAATACCGGCATATTGAAGTAGCATCGCCAAGCTGGTTACTTCACACCCTCTTGGAAGCTCAGGCAGCTGTTTGACTATAGGGACATCAAGCAAAACTTCATCTTTTATTGGATGATTAGATGCCTGCAGCTGATCTTGGAATAAAGAAACCGTATAGTCTACCGGTTTATTCATTAGTTTATAAAGCTGATTTGTAAAGGTTGTGAAACTGGAGTTATAGCTTTTCCAGCCTGCATACAATAAAATAATCATGAGAAGACTGAGCAAGAATGTCAATGGGTGAAATTTACGCCGGAGATAAACAGCTGTTGAAATGAGAATAAGTAACAAGAAAATTAAAATGAAAGGATTCATTATCATACTCCTGATAGTGGATTAATATAAGTGTATCATTTATAGCTAAACAGGTACGAAAATGGGTATACAATAAAGAGTATACCCATTTTAAAAATGATAATTAGTTATTCTGTTTTAAAGGTTGTATACTTGAATAATAACGGGCTTTTTCTGCATATTCCTTGTTGATTCTTTCCATATCTTTACGATCTTCATCCGTTAATTCACGAATTACTTTAGCAGGACGGCCAAAAGCGAGTGTATTGGGAGGGATTTTTTTATCTTGAGATACTAAACTGCCAGCACCGATAAAGGCACCTTCTCCTATTTCAGCTCCGTCAAGGATAATGGAGCCCATCCCAATTAAAGCATTTTTCTTCACATGGCAACTATGAAGAATTACTTGATGACCAATTGTTACATTGTCTTCAAGGATTAATGGGTTATTTGGGCTTTGATGGAGGACAGAGTTATCTTGAATATTCACATTTCTACCTATTATCACAGGCGCGACATCACCTCTAATAACTGTGTTAAACCAGACACTTGAATTTTCACCAATTGTGACATCACCGCTGACAACTACATGATCAGCTAAATAAGCAGATTGATCGATAGAAGGAATTTTATCTATATATTGATATAATTTCATTACATAACCTCCGCTTTCTACTGTAAAATAGATAATTAATAAAAGTGTACATATAAAGCGAGGATGTGTAAATAAAATAAAGCTAAACATCATACAGGAGGAGTTCATCTATGAAAAAGTGGGAAGCTGAGGGGAAAGCCTATGGTGTAATCGTTATTGTTCACGGAGCCATGGAGCATTCAGGTAGATATAAATGGTTAGTTGATCGCTGGCTATCAGAAGGGTATCACGTGATTATCGGAGATTTACCAGGTCAGGGATTGACATCACGTGCAAACCGCGGTCATATTAATTCTTTTGACGAGTATATTGAAGAGGTTGATTCATGGGTGAATGAAGCTTATACATTTGGCCTGCCGGTATTTATGCTGGGCCATAGTATGGGAGGATTAATTATTATTAATATGTTACAAATGAAGGAGCACAATTTAGCAGGAGTCATTCTGTCTTCGCCTTGCTTTGGAACATTAGTTCATCCTCCAAAATATCTTGAAACGATGTCTCGTGTGTTAAATCTTGTTTATCCTACATATAAAAAACCATCAGGTCTAACGGTACAAATGGCAACCAGAAATCCTGAAGTCATTGAGTTTGATTTAAATGATTCACTTTACGTTACAAGTGTATCTGTCAGGTGGTATCGTGAATTAGTAAAGGCTATGAAGGAAGCCTTTGATTTTTATGAAGATTTCCCGGATATTCCTGTTCTTGTTATGCAGGCTGGGGATGACAAAATAGTGGACAAGGCTATGGTAAGAGAATGGTTTAACTACTTTCCGGCATCTGAAAAACATTATAAAGAATGGCCGAAGCTATATCATGAAATTTTTAATGAGCCAGAGAGAGAAGATGTATTCCTATATGCAAAGAGTTTTATTGAAGCACGATTACGGAATATAGGATATATCGTTTAAGGATTCTAAGGAGATGGAACATATATGAAGTTGCCCAAAAGTGATATTGGTCTGGTAAAGGAAGTATACCGAGGTATATTTCCAGTTGTTCATCGAGAATTGACGGGGTGGCAGGCAAAAGCTGAAAAAATCCCTAATGAAGAACTGCGTACTCAGGCCCTGGCCAGTATCGCCCATAAAACATTTCATTGTGAGGGAGGATCTATATTAGCTCTCGCTGCAGGTGCAGGAAAAGAGGATGTAATCCGATTTATTGTAGCATATCAAACGATCAGTGATTATCTTGATAATTTATGTGATCGCAGTACGTCGCTTGATCCTGACGATTTTGCTTTATTACATCAATCTATGAAGGATGCCCTAAATCCAGAGAGCTCGACACAGAATTACTATGATCTTAGAGAGGATCAGGATGACGGAGGGTATTTAATAGATTTGGTACATACCTGTCAGTCTATTTTAGTAAAACTGGAGCATTACAGGTATATAGAGCCTTATTTGAAAAAACTTTGCTCCTATTATTGCGATTTACAAATACATAAGCATGTTAAGTGGGATGAGCGGGTACATAGATTAGAAACGTGGTACAGTCAGAATAAACACGAGCTTCCAGAAGATTTAACATGGTATGAATTTAGCGCTTGTGCAGGATCTACATTAGGTATTTTTTGCTTAGTTTCCTATGCTTACCGTCCAGAATTCACAGAGCAAATGGCAAGGGATATATATGATTCTTATTTCCCATATGTTCAAGGATTGCATATTATGCTGGATTATTTTATTGATCAGGAGGAAGATCGTCTTGGCAATGATTTGAACTTCTGCTTCTATTATGATACGGAAGAGCAAATGATTGAGAGGCTATCTTATTTCGTTGAACAAGCTAATGAAGATGTCATGAAAATACCAGATAGTAAGTTCCATAGGATGATTAATCAAGGGTTAATGGGTATTTATTTAGCCGACTCCAAGGTTAAGAGCCAGAAAGCGGTTAGGCAGTATACCCGAAATCTGCTGAAATTAGCTGGCAAATCAGCGTATTTCTTTTATTGGAACAGTAAGCTGTATCATGCATTTAAAAGGATGAAAAAGAAATAAAGACCAGTATAATAGCATTTTATCGTGAGGGGATGGTACGGATGGGATAAAGTTAAGTATTCTAGACCAGTCACCACGTTCTGTCGGAGAACCTTCAGAGCAGGCGCTTGCTAATACAGTCAAACTGGCAAAATTGGCTGAGGAGTTGGGTTATTCAAGATTTTGGGTAAGTGAACATCATGATAGCCAAGGGTTGGCTGGCTCATCGCCAGAAGTCCTTGCGACATGGATTGCTGCTCAAACCGTTAAGCTAAGAGTCGGCACTGGTGGAGTAATGCTACCTCATTATAGTGCTTATAAAGTGGCGGAGAATTTCAGAGTATTGTCAGGTTTAGCTCCAGGAAGAATAGATCTGGGCATCGGCAGAGCTCCTGGCGGGATGCCAAGAGCAACGCGTGCATTACAGGAAGGCAGATTAAGTGATCTTCACAGGTTTCCTGTTCAGGTGGATGAATTAACTTGGTATTTATATGATCATTTACCTGAGTTACATCCTCTTTATGGATTAGCAGCCACTCCTGTTATTCAAGCTCCTCCGGAATTATGGATGCTTGGATCAAGTTCATCAAGTGCCTCTCTTGCTGCACAAAAAGGGTTACCATATAATTTTGCTTTGTTTATTAACAGTGAATATGCAGAAGAAAATATGAAGCATTACTATGAAACGTTTTGTCCATCCGATTTTGGACAGAGACCTTTAGGGATGGTTACCGTATTTACGATATGTGCAGATACAGATGAAGAGGCAGAATATTTGGCTGGATCTTTAGATTTATCCTTACTATTTCTTTCGCAGGGAATTATCCGGGAGGGAACTCCGCACCCGAATGAAATTCACGAAATGGCTTTGTCTCAGTTTGAAACGGCGCGAATTGATTATAATAGAAGAAAAATGATTATCGGGTCCCCAAAAACGATTATGAAAAAAATAGAAGAGCTTAGAAAACGGTTCAACACAAATGAGATAATGCTTGTAACGATTACTCATTCCTATGAGGCAAAAGTAAAGTCATTTAAATTAATTGCCAAAGAAGCCGGGCTTATAGGATGATAGTTGAGTGGCAGTCAATCTTTAAAAATGAAAATGAAATCAAATTATATACTTTAAAAGTGCCTCGAATCTTGAGGGTGAAAGGGAAAACGGTTAAAGGCCGTTGCAGCCCCCGCTACTGTAATTACTAAATCAGGAATTGATTAGTATAAGCCAGGAAACCTGCTTTTAAAGTTACTGTACTTATTTTTCGGTGGGAAAAGTAGGCTTATTGTATTCACAATGGAAAAAAGTGAATCCTTAGCTCAATACCTACAGAGCTAAGGATTTTTTGTGTTTTGAAACGGTTAGATATAATTCGAACAAGTGTAAGAATAATCCGAGGTTCGCCGTTGGAGTAAAGAGGAATTGAAGTTTAGAAATGAAAAATAAAAAAAGAACAACCGGTATTTATACAGTGAGTATCCTATTTATGCTGTTAGCTGCATTGCTCGGCCTGTTTATAGGAAGCGTGGACATGTCGATTAAAGATATAATTGGGATCCTCTTAAAAAATATAACCGGTCAGGAATCTTTCTATACAGGTCCCAAAAATATTGAAATGATTATTTGGAATATACGTTTACCACGAGTATTGATTGCATTATTTGTAGGAGCGGGTTTGGCTCTGGCAGGGGCTGCCTTCCAGGGACTTCTGCAAAACCCACTCGCTGATCCATATACCATTGGTGTTTCGTCCGGAGCGTCAGTTGGTGCAGTGGTCGTCTTATTTTTTAATATAGAAATAGCTCTTTTTGGTCATTTCACTTTGCCGCTTGTTGCAATAGTGTTCAGTTTTATAACCTTGCTGGTCGTGTTTGGTATTACAAGGGCAGCTAGTGTAACCTATGCAAATGAAACCATTATTCTAGCGGGTATTATTATGAATTCATTTATTGGAGCGCTGGTTTCTCTAATCATTGCCCTATCATCAGGAGATCAGATGAGAGAAGTATTGAACTGGCTTATGGGCAGCATGGCCATGAAAAACTGGGGGCACTTCAGTATACTAATTCCTTTCTTCGTAATAGGGGCATCTATTATTCTGTATCATTACCGGGAACTAAATGGATTGGCACTTGGAGATCAATCTGCTCAATACAATGGGATTAACGTGAAACGCAAGAAAATCATGATCATTATAGGTGCCGGCCTATTAACAGGTGCGGCAGTTGCCGTATCAGGAGCAATCGGCTTTGTCGGATTGGTCATTCCACATCTAGTTCGCCTTATATCGGGTGCTGACCACAGGCATTTACTTCCTTTATCGATGATCATCGGGGGAGGATATCTGATATTGGCTGACATGATTGCTCGAGTCATCATCAATCCACAGGAATTGCCTATTGGTGTAATTACGGCTTTAATTGGTGCACCGATATTTACGATTTTACTAATTAAAGAACGGATAAAAAGAAGGAATTTGACATGTTAAATGTAGAGAACCTCAGTGCAGGCTATCATAAAAATAAACGGGTGCTCCAGGATTTTTCATTAAAGGTAGAAAAAGGAGAGTTTTTTGCACTTCTTGGACCAAATGGAAGCGGAAAGACAACGCTGATTAAAAGTATATTGGGGAAAATGGAATATAAAGCGGGAACCACAACGATCCAAGGTAGACAAACATCCTCCTATAAAGCCGGAGAATTAGCAAAAATAGCGGCTGTGCTAAGCCAGGAACATGTAGTGAGTTTGGATTTTACAGTGGAAGAAATTGTTTTACTCGGAAGATATCCTTATCAGGGAAAAGGATTTTTTAATCATTATCAAACTGAGGATTACGCTATTGTAGATAAGTGTCTGGCCCAAACAGATACACTGAAATTTAAGCATACCTATTTTTCAGCGTTAAGTGGTGGAGAGAAACAACGGGTCCTTTTAGCAAAAGCGCTGGCCCAACAGCCAAAGCTCCTGTTTCTCGATGAACCTACAAATCATTTGGATGTTAAGCATACAATTGATTTATTGAATTTATTGAAGAGACTTCAGATTGAGGAAGAGTTAACGGTTGTTGCCATTCTGCATGATTTAAATATGGCGGCTTTATATGCAGACAGATGTGCTTTGCTTAAAAATGGAAGAAAAGTGGCGGATGGCAGTATTGAGTTACTCCTCGATGAAGAGTTACTCTCATCTGTATATGAAGTGGAACTGGTGAGCCGCCCTCATCCAATCGCCGGAAAACCGCAAATCTTTTTTACCCCTGAGATTTATAAATGAACTCTATGAAAAAAGTGTGAGTATAAGTACTCACACTTTTTTAACGTTTCTCAATGGCGATAATAAATGGTGGGTTGTTTTTTTGATTCATAAATCGGTATTGCAGTACATGAGCCATATCCTGTGGAAGCTCTGTAACGAATTTAATTACTTCGTCACGTTCGAGATCTCCGCCTGGATGCCCATGATAAATCACGAGAACAATAATACCTTCTGGTTCCATCATTTCGAGCAATTGAGTGACGGCTTGAATGGTAGTTGGAGCCATCGTGATAATTTCTTTGTCACCGCCTGGCAAATACCCTAAATTAAAGATAGCACCTGTCACTGGTCGATCGGGTTGGACAAATTCCTGCAAACGCTCATGCCCAGCATGAATCAATGTTACCTGTTCCTGAAGCCCGGTTGAGATGAGTCTCTCCTGTGTTTTAGTTATAGCAGTTTGCTGAATGTCAAAACTGTATACATGTCCATCCGGACCGGTTAAATTTGCTAAAAACACGGTATCATGCCCATTGCCCATTGTACAATCAATGGCAATATCACCTGGCTTTACAGATTTCTCTAGTAGGATTCTTGCGAATGGGAGAATGCGATCAAGCTTCATTTGTCACAGCAGCCTTATTAGGGATATAGAGTTTTCCTTGATAGCTATTACGGTGCTTCAATTCAGCATCAATCGCATTCAACACTTCCCATTTATTAACACTCCACATCGGTCCAACCATTAAATCAATCGGGCCATCGCCCGTAATACGATGAATAACCATCTCAGGAGGAAGGATTTCCAACTGATCACAGACAAGGTTGACATAATCATCAAGTGATAAAAACTCTAGCATTCCTTTTTCGTACTGTTTCACCATTGGAGTGCCTTTTAACAGATGCAATAAGTGAATTTTAATCCCCTGAACATCGAGTTTAGCAACTTCTTTAGCAGTTTCCATCATCATTTCAGGAGTTTCAAGCGGCAACCCATTAATAATGTGGCTGCATACGCGTATTCCATGTTTACGGAGCTTGTTTACTCCCTCCACATAAGTTGGATAATCATGTGCACGATTAATGATATTTGCCGTTTTTTCATGAACAGTCTGCAAGCCTAGCTCAACCCAAAGGTACGTACGTTCATTTAATTCAGCTAAATATTCTACAACATCATCAGGCAGACAATCAGGGCGAGTAGCGATAGATAAGCCAACTACACCTTCCTCGTTCATGACAGTTTCGAATTTTTCACGTAAGACTTCAACTGGTGCATGGGTATTGGTATAAGCCTGGAAATAGGCCATATATTTTCCATCTTTCCATTTTTGATGCATTTTTTCTTTTATATCAGCAAATTGCTTTTGCAGATCCTCAGCGCGATTACCGGCAAAATCCCCAGACCCTGCTGCACTGCAGAAGGTGCATCCACCAAATGCGACTGTACCGTCACGATTTGGACAATCAAATCCACCGTCAAGAGCAATTTTAAATACCTTGTGGCCAAATTGATTGCGAAGATGGTAATTCCATGTATGATAACGTTTATTGTCATTTGCATATTGAAAAGGGTTAACCTGTTCCATTCTTAAACCCCCTAGTTAGTATTTCTTTGAGTAAGAGCATAACTCTCATTTTACCACGCTAGTTTATACTTTCCAATTAGCTATTATTTGAAGTTACACTAAAATCCATTTGATCAGGGCATAATGGATAATGGATGAGCTTTTGTGAACCAATCCAATGTTAAAAGGAGAGGGTATCTATGGCTACAAGAAAATCCATGGACGAGTGTTTGGAGCGTTGTGCAAATGCGATTGAATACGCAGAAAAGCAATATAATCATTATGCGAGACAGGAGCATTACAATGATAAGGAATATACTGAGGCATTAGTCGGTCTTGAAAATTCATATAATGAATTAAACGCGATGGATCAAAGTGCCAATGACCAGCAACGTGACCAACTGAACCGAATGAAAATTCAGGTGCAGGATATTCAGCACGCGATGGTTGTAAGAGGCCGCTAAAAGGATATTCACTATTGTGAGCGTTCTGACGAACTATGGAAATTACTTTAACTAAGGTATTTATAAATCGGTGGTGACTCAAGCGAGGATCACGTAAACTCGCCCAGATGTAATGAACATCCGGGTAGTCGTCGAAAACGAAACAGAGCAACAGTTCATCCAAAGCCGTGCAAATACAACGGCAGGCACAGTCTATGATGACTGTGCCTTTTGTTTTTGCAAAGTTGATTAGGATTTATATGAGAAAAGAGGCTGTTAACTGTATTATTCAGCGATTATGTAAGTAATCCAGCCGGGTGAGAGCATAATCCAGCCAAATAAATGAAAAATCCAGCCAATCGACAAGGAAATGGAGCCGAATAGATAACTAATCCAGCCGAATTTGCGGAAAATCCAGCCGAAGAAGGAGTATGTGCTTGAAATAAGAGCATAATCCAGCTAAGTATAAATTACGCGCCAAATGTAGGAGTAATCCGTTCGGCAGATATGATTAGTCCGATTGGAGGGAGTACATAGCGTACATATAAATTTACATTAACTCTGTATAATCAAAGCTAATTTGGTCAATGATTGAAAAAACAGTCTAAATAGACTTGAACTTTTTACCTGATTTACATACAATGTATGTATATATCTTCTAAATAACATTGATAGGGATCAGTAGTAATGGTGTTTCTTTCTAGAGAGTTGACGGATGGTGCAAGTCAACAGGACACATTATGAACTCACCCTGGAGTTGCAGGCCTGAACGACTAGTAAGGTTTGCCGTATATCTGCGTTAAAGAGTTGAGCCGGATGCGAATGTGTGCATCAATCAGGGTGGTACCGCGGGAAGTTAATGACAGCCTCTCGTCCCTTTTTTAGGGATGAGTGGCTTTTTTTATTGTTTTAGAAGTTTTTAGTACAGCAATTTTAAACAATGTAGGAGGAATTAGGATGAGTTTCAATCACAAAGAGATTGAAAAGAAATGGCAATCTTACTGGGAAGAACACAAAACATTTAAAACGACTGATAGTGTTGGGAAACGTAAATTTTACGCATTGGATATGTTTCCATATCCATCAGGAGCAGGCCTTCATGTAGGGCATCCTGAAGGATATACAGCAACGGATATCTTATCCCGACTAAAACGTATGCAGGGATATAATGTACTTCATCCAATTGGTTGGGATGCATTTGGATTACCTGCAGAGCAATATGCACTTGATACTGGGAATGATCCAGAAGAGTTTACAGCTAAAAATATTGGTACATTTACTCGTCAAATCAAATCTCTTGGATTCTCTTATGACTGGGACCGCGAAATTAATACAACAGACCCAGAGTACTATAAATGGACACAATGGATTTTCTTAAAATTATATGAAAAAGGGCTTGCCTATATGGCTGAAATTCCGGTTAACTGGTGCCCGGCACTTGGTACCGTTTTAGCCAATGAAGAAGTTATTGATGGGAAAAGTGAGCGAGGCGGACATCCGGTTATCCGTAAGCCAATGCGTCAATGGATTTTGAAAATCACGGCTTATGCGGATCGTTTAATTGAGGATCTTGATGAATTGGATTGGCCTGAAAGCATTAAGGATATGCAACGTAACTGGATCGGCCGTTCAGAAGGAGCATCTGTAACATTCAAGATCAAGGATACTGAAGAATCCTATACAGTATTCACAACACGTCCTGATACATTGTTTGGGGCTACGTATTCCGTCCTTTCCCCTGAACATCCACTTGTGGATAAAATTACAACAGCAGAGCAAAAAGAAGCTGTTGAAGCGTATAAAAAGGAAATTCAATCTAAGAGTGATTTGGAAAGAACAGAGCTTTCAAAAGAGAAAACAGGCGTATTTACAGGAGCCTATGCCATCAATCCAGCAAATGGCGAAGAGATTCCAATCTGGATTGCTGACTATGTATTGATGAGCTATGGAACAGGCGCGATTATGGCCGTTCCTGCCCATGATGAACGCGATTATGAATTTGCTAAGAAATTTGATCTGCCAATCCGTGAAGTTGTTGCTGGTGGTCATATTGAAAAAGAAGCTTATGCCGGTGAAGGAGTACATGTAAACTCCGAATTCTTGAACGGCCTAAATAAAGAAGAAGCCATTAGCAAGATGATTGAATGGCTAGAGGAAAAAGGAATTGGTGAAAAGAAAGTAACGTACCGTTTGCGTGACTGGAACTTCTCCCGTCAGCGTTATTGGGGCGAGCCTATTCCAATTATTCACTGGGAAGATGGCACGATGTCCGCTGTACCAGAATCTGAACTGCCGCTTATGCTTCCGAAAACAACAGAAATTAAACCATCCGGTACAGGTGAATCTCCACTTGCCAATATTGAAGAGTGGGTAAATGTAGTGGATGAAAATGGGCGTAAAGGAAGACGTGAGACAAATACAATGCCTCAATGGGCGGGCAGCTGCTGGTACTTCTTGCGCTATATCGATCCGAAAAATCCGGACGCAATTGCTGACCCTGAAAAGCTTAAGCATTGGATGCCGGTAGATACGTATATTGGTGGAGCGGAACATGCCGTGCTTCACTTGCTTTATGCGAGATTCTGGTACAAATTCTTGTATGATATTGGGGTTGTACCAACAAAAGAACCATTCCAAAAGCTATTTAACCAAGGTATGATTCTAGGCGAAAATAATGAAAAAATGAGTAAATCAAAAGGTAATGTTGTAAATCCGGATGATATCGTGGAAAGCCATGGGGCTGATACCCTTCGTCTATATGAAATGTTCATGGGACCGCTTGATGCATCCATTGCCTGGTCTGCAAATGGACTTGATGGTTCCAGACGTTTCCTTGACCGTGTTTGGAGATTGTTTATTACCGATGACGGTACAGTAAATGATAAAATCACTGAATCGAACGATACTCGTCTTGAGAAAATTTATCATCAAACAGTTAAAAAGGTAACAGAGGATCTGGAGGCACTTCACTTTAATACAGCTATTTCTCAAATGATGGTGTTTATTAATGAAGCGTATAAAGCGGAAATCCTTCCAATTCAATATATGGAAGGCTTCGTGAAGCTCTTGTCACCTATTTGTCCTCATATTTCTGAAGAACTTTGGAGCAGACTTGGCAACAATGAAACACTTGCCTATGCTTCATGGCCTGCGTATGATGAGTCCAAATTGGTTGATGATGAAATTGAAATTGTTATTCAAATAAACGGTAAAATGAGAGCAAAACTTCAGGTGCCTGCCGGCATTACGAAAGAAGAAATGGAAAAAATCGTAATGGAGAACGGAAAGGTACAAGAGCAAATCGACGGTAAAACAATCCGTAAGGTAATTGCTGTTCCAGGAAAATTAGTAAATATCGTTGCAAACTAACAAGTGTGGCAGTCTTACGTTTTATTAAACGTAAGACGGCTTTTTTATAAAGGGGGAAATTGGAGATGGAAGAAATTAAAATTATCCAACCGGAAGAGCTGCAGAGCAGAATTGAAAATGGTGAGGAATTATCCATCATTGATGTGCGGGAGGATTATGAAGTCATAAATGGCATGGTGCCAGGTGCTATTCAAATGAGAATGGGCGAAATACCCGATCGGCTTGATGAGCTTGATAAAGAAACGGAGTATATCTTAATCTGTCATGCAGGTGTAAGAAGTGAAAATGTAGCTTATTTTCTGCAGGAGAGGGGATATAAGACAGCCTCTATGGAAGGCGGTATGATGCATTGGCAAGGGGAAATTGTATTCTGAATAGTATAAAAATATAAAAGTCTGGCAAAGATAGATAAAAACAGGAGGAATCTTTGCCGTGATTCAAGTGAAAATGTTTGATTATGAACATGAAAAAGACCTGGAAAAAGGGATGAATCATTTTCTCGAAAAAATAGATGAGGACAGAATTGTAGATATAAAATATAATATAGCAGCTTTCGGTGAAGAGGATGAGGAAGACCAAATCTATTGTTTTAGTGCAATGGTTATCTATAAGAAATGAGTAGTCCTCATTGTTGGTAAGCTTAATTCTTAGCTCATATCTACCCGAAGGACCATGTCTATTCCCAGATGAATTGGAACATCTAAGAAATAATCCATACGTTAATGAATTTAATCTTTGACCAACCCAATTGTTAAAGCCTAAATTACAATTGAATAAAAACAAAAATAAGTGGAGAAAACAAACTGTTTCTCCACTTATTTTTAGGTTTGAACTTATTAGTTTACGGGTTTTTTGAAAAGCAGATACATGAGCTTGAAAACCATGTATCCAAAGAAACCACCGATTGTATTTAATAGTATATCATCTACATCAAATCCGCCGACATGGAATGTTAGCTGCATCGTCTCCACAAATAAAGAAAACAGGAAGGACAGAAACGTGATAATCAAAAAATTTCTCAGCTTTTTAAATGCGATTGGCAGAAAAAATCCAAACGGCATAAAAGCGAGAATATTACCGAATAGATTTGAAAACCATATTTTAAATTTGAAGTAATCAGCAAACGTAATATACATATTGATTGTTTTAAATGGAACAAGATTATAAGATTCTATTCTGTCTTCTTGTCTGTAATATCCAAAGAACAAAAGGTAGGAAAGGATGGCTAAATAGATGAAAAACAATATGTAAATAAGCGGCGAAAACAGCTTATTGTTTTTTATCGTTTGGGCTATATCCTGCACTTATACCATCCTTTCTTATGCCAGGAAATCATTCTTTTTTGCAGCATTTAATCCTGCTAAACGGCCGGTCACCAAGGCTGAAGTAATATTATAGCCGCCCGTGTATCCGTGAATGTCCAAGATCTCTCCACAGAAATATAAGCCATTCATGAATTTACTGGCCATTGTTTTTGGTTCAACTTCTTTAACCGATACTCCTCCGCCAGTCACAAATGCCTTTTCTAAAGAAAGTGTTCCATTGACATGGACAGGGAATTTTTTAATATCTTTGCTTAAAGAACGCCATTTCTCATGGGCGATGACTGCACCCTGCGCAGAAGGGTCAATCTGGTTACGCTCCAGTAAAAATAATAAATATCTTTCAGGCACTAAACCTTTTAAGCTGTTTTTCACAGCCTTTTTATCATCAGATTTAATAATTTTAATAATCTGTTGGAATACCTGTTCTTCATTTAAATCAGGCAGGGCATCAATTTGGACAATGACTTCTTTAAGATTCCATTTTTTAAGGGCCTTCACAACAAATTGGCTGCAGCGGAGGACACCTGGACCCGATAGGCCAAAATGTGTGAAAATCATATCCATGCGATGGGTAATTAATGGTTTCCCTTTAGGATTCAATACGCTGATTGCGACATCGCGAAGTGAAAGTCCCTGTAATGTTTTCTGTTTGATAAAATCTTCAGCTGACGTTAGCGGAACCTCAGTTGGGAATAGCTCCGTAACAGTATGTCCAGCTTTTTCAGCCCAGGCATAGCCATCACCGGTTGACCCGGTGTGAGGAACGGATTTACCGCCAACAGCAATGACAACGGAGTCAGCTTCGATCGTTTCACCCGTCTGTGTCCGTACGCCAATTACTTTCCCTGATTCATACAAAACATCTGCTATAGGTGAGTTTGTACGTATATCAGTACCCAATTGCTTCAAACGATTCATCATCGCATCCACAACGGATTGAGCTTTATCATTAACCGGAAACATTCTTCCGTGATCTTCCTCTTTTAATTCGACTCCCAGTTTCTTAAAGAAAGAAATAATTCCCTCATTATCAAATTCAGAGAATGCACCGTACAGGAATTTGCCATTACCGGGAATATGCTTAATAATCTCATCAATCGGCAGGCGATTCGTGACATTGCATCGACCTCCGCCTGAAATGGCCAGCTTTCGGCCGAGCTTGGATCCTTTATCTATTAATAAGGTGGAAGCCCCGTTTTCTGCTGCTGCTATGGCAGCCATTAAACCGGAGGGGCCTCCTCCTATAATTATTACATCGTATTTCATTATTCCATCTCTTTTCTAAAACATGCTAATATGTTCTATTATAAGTGATTTTATGAATAAGGCAAAAGTCGTAAACAAATTGAAGTTCAATTGTCAAAAAGGATAGAAAAGAGTAAACTACAGAATAGTGAACAAATAAACAAAAAGACTCATGAAAATATATTTCTTACAGGTTAAGGGAAAGAGCGAAAGGGATTGTTACATGTCATCGAAACTTATTAGAGGCACTTTTATTCTAACAGTTGGTATGGTTTTATCAAAAATACTCGGATTGTTTTATGTTATTCCTTTTAATCAAATTGTCGGCAAAGAGGGAATGGCGTTATACGGCTTTGCGTATATACCCTATACAATTTTCATTAGTATATCAACGGGAGGGATTCCCCTCGCGGTGGCCAAATTTGTGGCCAAATATAATGCTATGGGAGAATATGCAGTTGGACGTAAGCTATTTGAATCAAGCCGAAAAATAATGATGTTAACGGGAATTGCAGCTTTTCTTATTATGTATGTTAGCGCCCCTGGATTGGCAGCCATGATGGATACGCAAAAATTTTCCGTTGAGGATGTTACATCAGTTATACGGGCTGTGAGCTTTGCTCTTATCCTTGTACCTTCGCAAAGTATATTGCGTGGGTTCTTTCAAGGAAATGAGTCAATGGGGCCGACAGCTGTTTCCCAGGTTATTGAGCAGATTGCACGTATTATATTCCTGCTGGGCGGCGCCTATATTGTCCTGAATTTAATGGGCGGAGATGTCGTACAAGCTATGAGTGTTGCCACATTTTCAGCCTTTATTGGAGCGGTTTTCGGATTTCTGGTTCTCTTATGGTATTGGAAAAAGCGGAAACGTCATCTCGATAAACTTTTGGACGAAAGTAAAAATGAAATAGATATATCTCTTAAAGAAATCTACAAAGAAATCATTGTTTCCTCAATACCATTTATTTTTGTTGGATTGGCAATGCCTCTATTCCAGTTAGTTGATACGG
>JAZUQD010000127.1:0-17942 GCA_045605505.1 Pradoshia sp. | reverse complement strand
AACTGGCAGAAAAATAATGATTATTGCTTTACATAAAAATTTAAAAAATTATATGGAATTTAACGATTGGCTATACGGTAAACGTATCTCCTTTTTTGTTAATATCCTTTTTATGGGGATGTTGATTGGGGTTACGGGTGTAATGATGTCCGGGGTTGGCGGGCTGTTTGAAGAGCAATTGGGCTTCTCAAAAATCGGCGGGATGATCTTTACCACATTTCTTTCGGTTGTTGTGATGAGCTGGGGGACAAAAGGATTACTATCTATTAATACGTTTGTTGTGCCCGCGATGATTGCTTTTAATGTAGCCTTAATGTGTGTTTCAATCGTCCATATTAATCCCATTTATACTTTGTTTCACATTCCAGATTCAGTAAGCTGGAAAATGATTCTATCCCCTTTTTCTTATGCAGCCTTTAATCTTGCGTTGACACAAGCTGTTCTTGTTCCGCTTGCAACTGAAATTCAAGATGAAAACATTATCCGAAAAGGGGCTAATTTAGGTGGAATTATATTAGCCATTGTTTTGGTTAGCTGCCACATTTCCTTATCTTCTGTGGCAGGGATTGAACATATTAATATACCAACTGCTTATGTAATGAAACAGATTGCACCATTTTTATATGGACTCTATTTATTCATTATTTTTGGAGAGATTTTTTCAAGCTTAATTGGGAATGCGTTTGGTCTTGAGAGGCAACTGAAAAAAGCAACTGAATTACCATCCTGGTCGCTGTATGTTGGTATATTTGCGATTTGCTTATGTGTAGGTCAACTTGATTATGGCCCGTTAATTTCCTTGTTATATCCAATTTTTGGATACATAAGTTTGAGTTTTTTACTATTATTAGCTGTGAGAAAATAAGAACTGTTACCACTAGTAAGGGATAAAAGCTCCCTGTACAGCAGGCATAAAGAAAGAGAAGGGAGTTTCCCTTCTCTTTCGTGTTTTTATTATAAAGTTAAAATGATCGGTTCGTTTTTAGTTACGATAATGGTATGTTCACATTGTGCGACTAAGCTCTTATCGCTTGTGATAAACGTCCATCCATCGCCAGCTTCTGTCACCATTGTAGCTTTTGTCGAGATAAATGGTTCAACAGCTAAAACCGTTCCTTCTTGAAGAAGTTCAGAATCCCATGGATCATAATAGTTTAAAATATGATCCGGTTTTTCATGCAGGCTTCTTCCTATTCCATGACCAGTTAGATTTTTAATCACATTAAATCCATTTTGTTTGGCTGTATTGTAAACAGCTTTACCAATTTGGTTTTTCTTGGATCCAGCTTTTGCTTTGCTGATTCCGTGATGGAAGGCATCTACAGCGCACTGGCATAAGCTTTCTTTTTGACTGGTTGTAGAGCCAACTGGGAATGAGATACCCGTATCACCGTAATATCCATTTAATACGGCAGAGACATCGATATTTACCATATCGCCTTCGTTTATGATCCGTTTTCCTGGAATTCCATGAGCCACTTCTTCGTTCACGCTAATACATGTATAGCCGGGGAAATCATACTCGTTTTTTGGAGCAGATATCGCACCGGTTTCTTCAAATAATTTCTTTGCAATTAAATCAAGCTCCAGTGTTGTAATACCAGGAACTGTTGCGGCTTTCAGAGTTTCCCTAACACGTGAGACCACTGCGCCTACTGCTTTTAAACCTTCTAAGTCTTTATCGTTTTTTACAATCATGATACTAAACCCGCTTTCTGTTATGCTTTTCATTCGTATGAAAAGTTTAGTTGAAAGGTTCCAAAATGGAATCGATTCTTACTATTATATCTAAGTTTTTAATAAAATTAAAGTAAGTGATGATAGGAGTGGAAAAATAAAAACGAGGACAATTAAGCCTCGTTCTTTGTTATTCGTATATAATCGTATAATTTTTATGGTTGACAACGGTTTTTTCTTCTAGCTCCAGTTCATGGAAGTTTTCCATTAAAGTTAAATCTACTATGACAGAGTTTTCATTTACTTTCTCAACAATTCCGCGTAAACCATTGCGAAATTCAATCATATTGCCTACATCGGCCTTCTTCATCATGTTCACACCTTTTCAGTTTTATAAAGTTATCAACATATCTAAATAGTAAACTTATTAATCTCAAGATTCAGGGATTTTTAAAGGCAACTTATAAAGTGAAATCCCTAAAAAATTAATATTGTAATTATAGTATAAATTGTGATTAATTGGAATCTCAAAAGGATAAATAATTACTATTTTTCTGAGCTTATCGAATACTTGTTCATGGGGGGAGATTGAGAGTATGATGTTGATGTATAGATGAGGAGGTTTTATGAATGAATAAAGAAGAAATTCAATCACTATTTGATCAATTAAAAAATGGTGAAATAGATAAACTGGATGTAACAAAACAAGACTTCATGGCTTTTCGCTCTGTGCTTGTGGAGAGGGAGGACTTTAAACATTTTCGCGGAACTGCCCATATAGGCGGTGGTTTAACTTATCAATACTTGAAGGAGCCGCGAAGTTAAATGAAATAAACAAACCCAATTCTAATGCAATTGGGTTTGTTTTATAGCACTTAGGATGACATAGAGTTAGAAAGCGTCCGGATGCATATCAAGATAATGCTTTAATTTTTTTAATGTTGAACATTTCCATGACTTCACAGTTGCATAGGTTGTATGGTATTCATGTGCAATATCTGTGATGCTTTTACCAAATTGAATATATTCAGCCAACCAATTATATTGATTGATCGTTAAGGACGTGAGAAGGGGCTCTGGAAAGTACCATTCCAGGATCAGCACATCATCTTCCACTTTAAGGAGATCCCAGTATTCAGGCGATTTCTTTAGCTCTCTTTCGCCTATTTTAGTTGACTTACAAAGTTGGATAAGCATCTTACCTTGTATGGATTTATATGCATAAGAGAGAAATTGACCTTTCGCTGGATCAAAGTTAAGGCTTGCCTCCCAAAGAGCAATTAATCCGATTTGATAATATTCGTCATGATCATATATGATATGAAGCTTTCTCATAATATGGTGAATTAATGGATTGTATTGGTTAACTAACGTATCAAAATTATCCATAATAATCCTTCCCTGTGAGGTGCGACCTCTATTTTCCCGGGTATCTTTAAAGTAAAGGGTAAGTTCCTTTCTGTAAAAAAAGGAAATGCGAAAATAGAGTCTGTTATTTAGGGGAAAATTCATAATCTTTTATTTAAAATAGAGGAAATTCTTAATTTATGAACTTTTATGAGAGAATTAGTCATTTTAAGATATTTGAAAAGGAGAATGTAAAGTGAATCGTAAAAATCAAGTTGTATTAGTCACAGGTGCTGCAAATGGAATTGGAAAAGAAATCGCAACACAATATGCGCTTAAGGGAGAAACTGTTGTTCTAACAGATATAGATGAAGAAACAGGAAAGGATGTAGAGGCTAATTTAAGGGGGAAGGGGTACGAAGTTTTGTTTATTGGAGCTGATCTCAGTAAAGAAGAGGATTGTCTTCATGTAATGGAAGTAATCAGGAATAAATGGAATAAACTTAACATTCTTATAAATAATGCCGGAGTATCAACATTTACTCCGTTATTTGAAATGGAAACAGCAGAATGGGACCGTATTTTGAATACTAATTTACGAAGTATATTTATCCTTTCAAGGGAAGGAGCTAAGATTATGAATGAAGCGGGTGGTTCGATTATTAATATTGCGTCTACCCGTGCAACTCAATCTGAACCACATTCAGAAGCCTATGCTGCTTCTAAAGGTGGGATCCTGGCCCTAACACATGCATTAAGTGCTTCATTAGCCAAAAAAGGCATTCGTGTTAATAGTATTAGTCCTGGCTGGATTCAAACGGATAATTACTCTGCTTTGCGTGAAGCGGATCACACTCAGCATTTTTCCGGCAGAGTTGGAAAGCCGATAGATATAGCGAAAGCATGTTTGTTTTTAAGCGATCTCAATAACGATTTTATTAATGGAGAAAATTTGGTGATTGATGGCGGAATGACCAGAAAAATGATTTATGAAGATTAAAATTCTTTGTGAGATAAAATAATAATCGAGTAGGTTCTTCAAATTTGTCATTATAAATACCTTTGTTGTAAAATCGAGGTGGTTATACAATATTTAGTTGTATTGCCAAGCTATATAAAATATAGCTGTGAATCATTATATTTACTTACAGACACTTGATTAAATGGCTACTGGTTACTTGCCTTTTTAGGATCTCTGGAATGTTTGGAGAGGAATCGGATATTTTCGTTTAGTTAATGATGTTTCATTTAATTTTAACGTTTAGATTAATTTTTGGTTCTAAATAGATAAAAGCAGTTGAAAAATTTAGATTTTTTCGGTACATTCTTCTTATAGGGTATAACCTGTATTGTGAGAAAAGGTACATAATTTCAACTGTTCATCATTATATACATAGGACCGGTTGAAACTGGGTAAAATCATAAAGATGTAAGCAGCTAGAATTATTATGGCCAAAACAAACTAATACTATTAATAAAGGAGTTCGATTACTTTGGTACAAAAAACTTTTCATGTAACTGCAGAAACAGGAATTCATGCTCGTCCGGCAACTTTGCTCGTACAAGCAGCAGGTAAATTCAATTCAGATATCAACTTAGAATATAAAGAAAAGAAAGTAAATCTTAAATCAATCATGGGCGTTATGTCTCTTGGAATTGGCAGTGGATCTGATATTACGATTATTGCTGAAGGAAGTGACGAACAAGAAGCGTTGAATGCAATCGAAGAAACATTAACAAAAGAAGGATTGGCTAACTAATGACAACTATGTTAAACGGGATAGCGGCATCTAATGGTATCGTCATAGCAAAAGCTTATCGTTTAATGGAGCCTGACTTAACTGTAACAAAAAACACCATTTCTGATATCGACACAGAATTAATACGTCTCGATGAGGCTGTGAAGAAAGCTCAAACGGAATTGGAAACAATTCGTGAGAAGGTTAAAACAGAACAAGGGGAAGATAAAGCAGCTATTTTTGATGCTCATATCCTTGTTTTGAATGACCCTGAGTTGCTTGGTGCTGTACAGGATAAAGTTAAGTCAGAAAAAATCAATTCTGAATTTGCCATGCGTGAAATCGCTGATATGTTCATCACCATGTTTGAACAAATGGACAATGAATATATGAAAGAAAGAGCAGCAGATATTCGTGATGTGACAAAACGAGTAATCAGTCATTTACTTGGAGTACAAATTCCAAACCCAAGTATGATTGCCGAAGAAGTGATTGTCGTTTCGGAGGATTTAACGCCTTCAGATACTGCTCAATTAAATAGAGAATTCGTTAAAGGGTTCACTACAGATATTGGTGGACGTACTTCACACTCTGCAATTATGGCTCGCTCACTCGAAATACCTGCAGTTGTGGGAACCAAACAAGCAACTGAAATGATTCAAAATGGTGATATGATCATACTTGATGGGCTTAAAGGCGAAGTACATATTAATCCAACACCAGAACTAATCGAAGAATATAAAAAAGCGGCTGATGAGTATGCACTGCAAAAACTTGAATGGGCAAAACTTGTTAATGAAAAAACAGTAACAGAAGATGGCCATCAGGTTGAATTGGCAGCCAATATTGGTACTCCTAAAGATCTTGAAGGAGTAAAAGCTAATGGTGCTGAGGCTGTTGGATTATATCGAACTGAATTCCTGTATATGGGTAGAGATAATCTTCCTAGTGAAGAAGAACAGTTTGAATCTTATAAAGCCGTACTGGAAGGTATGGATGGTAAGCCAGTCGTTGTCCGTACATTGGACATTGGTGGAGACAAAGAGCTTCCATATCTAGATCTTCCAAAAGAAATGAATCCATTCCTTGGATTCCGTGCCATTCGTTTGTGTCTTGAAGAATTACCGATTTTCAGGACTCAGCTTAGAGCACTTCTGCGTGCAAGCGTATATGGAAATCTACGAATCATGTTCCCAATGATTGCTACATTGGATGAATTCCGTTCTGCTAAAAAAGTACTTGAAGAAGAGAAAGCTAAATTGATACAGGAAGGTATTGAAGTATCTGATTCTATTCAATTAGGAATTATGGTTGAAATTCCTTCTACTGCAGTCATTGCAGATCAATTTGCCAAGGAAGTGGATTTCTTCAGTATTGGTACGAATGACCTTATTCAATATACGATGGCTGCAGACAGAATGAACGAACGTGTTTCTTACTTGTATCAGCCATATAATCCTGCCATTTTACGTCTAGTGAAAATGGTTATCGACGCAGCTCACAAAGAAGGCAAATGGGCCGGAATGTGTGGAGAAATGGCTGGGGATGAACTGGCTATTCCATTGTTGATTGGATTAGGGTTGGATGAGTTTTCAATGAGCGCGACATCTGTTCTGCGTGCACGTTCCCAAATTAAGACACTTTCACGAACTGAAATGCAAGAGTTGGCTGAAAAAGCTATTCAAATGCAGACAGCAGCAGATATTGTTGAAATGGTTAAAGAAGCAACTGCTAAAAAATAATTTAGTAAATCATAAATATACGTGTTTAATTACTTAGACACAGGGGTAAATTAAAAATGGACACAAAACAGCAACATGCTTTTAGTGACCCCCCTTTCTTAATCAACTGGTTTTCCAGTTGATTTTTTTTTGTTATGATAGGTGTGGAGGAGGGAGTAATATGAGCAATTTACATATTGGTTTTATCGGAATTGGTGTAATGGGTAAAAGTATGGCGAGTAATTTAATGAAAGCGGGATATCCTGTCAGTGTTTATTCCAGAACAAAATCCAAGTGTGAAGAATTACTTTCCGAAGGAGCGGAATGGAAAGAAACTCCCCGAGCGATTGCAGAAAGCACAAACGTTATTATAACGATGGTGGGTTATCCATCGGATGTTGAAGAAATCTATTTGGGGTCAGAAGGTTTATTGAACCATGCTAAACCAGGCTCCTTTTTAATTGATATGACAACATCTGCTCCTACTTTAGCCCAAAAAATCTATGCTGCCGGTAAAAAAGTTGGATTACATGTGCTTGATGCTCCAGTGTCTGGTGGTGATATTGGTGCTAAAAATGCCAAGCTTGCTATTATGGTTGGTGGCGATCAACCAGACTTTGATACTATGCTTCCAGTATTTAAAGCAATGGGGACAAATATTATCTATCAGGGAGATGCAGGATCGGGGCAACATACGAAACTATGTAATCAAATAGCCATCGCTACTAATATGATTGGTGTATGCGAAGCGATTGTGTATGCTGAAAAATCCGGACTGAATCCTGAAGCAGTCTTGAAAAGCATTTCGACCGGTGCGGCAGGAAGTTTTTCCTTAACTAATTTAGCACCGAGGATCCTAAAAGGCGATTTTGAACCAGGGTTTTATATCAAACATTTTATTAAAGACCTAAAGATTGCGTTAGAAGAGACCGAACGATTGGGTCTGGACTTTCCTGGTTTGTCTCTTGCCAAATCCATGTATGAAAAATTATCGGATATGGGAGAAGAGGATTCCGGTACACAGGCTTTATATAAATATTATGCTGGACTAACCGGTTCTTAAAAAAGGAAGCATTTCGTTAAAGGCAGAGTGCCTGTTCACGAAATGCTTCTTTTTATTTTATCTGTTGTTTTAGAAAGCGTTCCAATCTGTTTAATCCTTCTTCGAGTTGTTCCATGGAAACAGCATAGGAAAAACGGAAATATCCTTCTCCGTATTCTGAAAAAGCAGAACCTGGTACTACAGCAATTTTTTCAGTTTGAACCAGCTGTAGAGCAAAATCAAGAGAATGATTAAAACCATTCGGTATTTTAATGAAAAAGTAAAAAGCTCCATCAGGCGATACAGTCTGTAGTTTCATCTCAGTAAGTCTTCTGAAAACATAATCACGCCGTTTTGTATACTCATCCCTCATTGTGGCTGAATCATTTTCGCCGTTTTTTAAGGCCTCCAAAGCAGCCACTTGCGAGATTGACGTGGCGCAGGAAACATTATATTGATGAACCTTTATCATGTGCTTAACAATGGTTTTTGGTGCCATAAGGAAGCCGATACGCCATCCTGTCATCGAATGCGATTTTGAGACCCCATTTACCGTTATCGTTTGATCTCTTAATATTGAACCAATGGATGTATGTTTTCTGTCAAAGGTTAACTCGCTATAGATTTCATCAGCAAGGATGAACACATCTTTCCCTCTAACTAGATCAGCAATCTCTTCTAGTTCTTCTTTCGTCATTGATACACCGGTTGGATTGGATGGGTAAGGGAGAACTATACATTTTGTTTTTTCAGTTAAGTTGGCTGCGATTAATTTTGGAGTTATCTTAAAAGCCGTATTTCTAGTATCAACATGGACTGCTTTTCCCCCTGCTAATTGAATTAATGGTTCATACCCGGGATAGACAGGGCCGGGTAAAATAACTTCGTCTCCAGGAGATAAAATAGTCCTGAAGGCTATGTCAATCGCCTGGCTTGCTCCTACGGTGACAAGAATCTCATCAACCGGATCATATTTAAGTGAATAATGGTTATACATAAATTTTGCTACTTCCTGCCGGAGTTCCAGTAAACCGGCATTATGGGTGTAGGTGGTACAGTCACTTTGAATGGCATCTATTGCTTTATCTTTTATATGTAAGGGTGTTGGGAAATCGGGTAAACCGAGTGTAAAAGACAGGACATTATCAATCTCAGATACCATATTATAAAACTTTCTAATGCCTGAGATTTCTATTCTTTTTACATGGGGATTTATTAAGTGTTCCATTCTAAATCATACCTCCTAAAAACATCTCTTTTCTTATTATAAGGTTGCTTTAAGTATGTGTACAAATCCTGAGTTTGACGATTCAAGCAGAATCTGAAGGGATGATTATATACACTTGGGGATACTATGTGTACTTGGTTTAGCTTTATTGGGAGGGGAAGAGATGTACCGGCTACTTGCTAAGGAACAAACTGGGTGTATGAAGCCAATAACATTAGAAGAATTTCAGAAGAAAGAATTTAATTTGGTGTGGATTGATATGACTGCTCCAACAGAATCAGAGGCAGAGATACTTAGGGAACTGTTTGAATTTCACCCTCTGACAATTGAAGATTGCCTTGATCAAATCAATCAGAGACCAAAAGTTGATTTTTATGAATCGTATATGTTTTTTGTTATTCATTCATTGGATAGTGAGTTAAAGAAAAATGAAATTGATATTTATGTGAATGAAAAAGTAATGGTAACGGTTCATGCGAGTCCAATTCAAGAAATGGAGGAAGTATGGAAATTAGCCAATCAACTGGATACTCCTATTCATATCCTTCATAGAATCCTGGATGCGGTAGTAGATGCTTATTTTCCAAAAGCATATCAAATAGAGGAACAGTTAAATATTCTGGAGGATCACCTGCAATATTCCTTTAATAATGATCCAATGAATCAATTGTATGAAATTCGAACCATGATATCGAAATTAAGAAGAATTATATTGCCTATGAATGATTTAATGTACAGGATTATTCATTCTGAAAGAATCAGTGCCCTTTCTGAACATCACCATTATCTCAATGATGTGTACGATCACCTAATGAAATTAAAGGAGCTGGTTGATGGATACAAAGAATTCTCTACAGACCTGAGGGATAGTTATATGGCGGTTAGTTCAAACAAAATGAATGAAACTATGATGACTTTGACCATTATTACGACTATTTTTATGCCATTAACATTTATTGCTGGTTTATACGGAATGAACTTCACTGAAATGCCGGGTTTAACATTTAAATATGGGTATTGGTATGTTCTTTTGTTTATGGTAATTATAACAGTAGTCATGATCATACTATTTATGCTAAAAGGTTGGTTATTCTGGCGAAATGATAAAAAAGATCAAAAATAATAAGGCCTAATGAAATGATATACTCTTCTTTAAGTAGGCAGAATGAGAGGGTGTGTGTTCATATCAATAGGCCTTATTTATTAATATCCGTATTCCCAGTCTATTTCTTCTGGATGCCAAATAGTAAGGTAGGATTTCAAACATGGTGATTCATCAAATTGTAGATTCCTATACTTCTCTACATCCGTAAATCTAATATCCTCTACACAGGCAACTACATGGTCTTCTTCATAGATTATGGCAGTACCTTTCATCATCGGACCCCTTCTTTCCAGTGGATAAGTTTTATCTTTTCTTATCCGTATCATAATCCTATTGCAAATTACTGTCTATAACTTTGAGTAAAGCTTCACATAATACACAAGTTTAAGGAATAAATTTTAATTTTAAATAAAAATACTTTAATTTAATCCGATAAATGATAGAAAGGGTATCTAAAAGAACTGGATTTGTTTATAAAGGGAGTAATCATTAGGTAGATGGAAGGGCGCTGATTAAAGTGAATGAACAGAAGGGTATTCTGCTCGAGAGCGGTACAAATGAGTTAGAGATTGTGGAATTTGGTATCGGTAATCACAAATTCGGTATCAACGTTATTAAAGTCAAGGAGATCATTAATCCGGTGCCTGTAACAGGTGTTCCCCAAACACATCATTATGTGGAAGGAATCATTGAACTGCGTGGAGAAATTTTACCTGTAGTGGATATTGCAAAGGCACTGAATTTACCAACATCTATGCAACCACAAAAAGATAAATTTATTGTAACTGAGTTTAATAAAATGAAAGTAATCTTTCATGTACATACTGTTACGCAAATCCATCGGATTTCTTGGAATCAAATTGAAAAACCAACGGAGATGTATCAAGGCTTGGATAGCCAAATCACAGGTGTTATAAAATTGAATAATGAAATGTTATTACTACTTGACTATGAGAGAATTATCTTAGAAATCAATCCGGAATCAGGGATAACGGTTGCACAGATTCAAAAATTAGGTGTTAGAGAACGATCTGAAAAGCGTTTGTTAATAGCTGAAGATTCCCCCTTATTGCGCAAGCTATTGCTGGAGACGTTAAAAGAAGCTGGGTATGAACAACTTGATTTCTTTGAAAATGGCCAGGATGCGCTAGCCTTTTTGGAAAGTAAGGCACAAGCAGGCACCTTACAAGAGGATATACAGTTGGTTATTACAGATATTGAAATGCCACAAATGGATGGGCATCATTTCACAAAAAGAATAAAAGGA
The DNA here is from genome assembly GCA_045605505.1 of Pradoshia sp. GTDB lineage: Bacteria > Bacillota > Bacilli > Bacillales > Pradoshiaceae > Pradoshia. The sequence goes on along the minus strand of JAZUQD010000127.1, from coordinate 6,816 downwards.
AATCCAGCCTTATCTGACCTGCCTGTCATTATTTTTTCATCTCTTATAACAGATGATTTAAAGCATAAGGGAGAGTTGGTAGGAGCGGATGCACAAATCAGTAAACCTGAGATTGCTGAACTGGTTAGACAAATAGACCGCTTTTTACAAAAATAAAGCTGTTGAACGAAAGGTTCAGCAGCTTTATTTTTTCCAGTTTTGATATGGATAGGATTCACCGAGGCGGGTAAAAGTCGGTTTGTAGTATTTCTTTTTATACTCATTAGGGGGATCCTCATTCGTCTGTTCCTTACAGCCGGTATAAGACATTAATATTTTTTTTGCTTTAGATAAGGATAGCCGGGAAGATGGATTTCTCACTTCTTTTGATAAATGGCCAAGATGAGTTAATGTTTGAAAATCATCCTTTGAGGGTGGGATATGGAATGTGTATCTTCCGCATTGTATAAGTACATCTGATTGTTGGAAGCTTAAGTGAGGATGGTCGGAATATTGCAGACCTAATTTTTTTGCTTTACCTTCTTCAAGCATTTTAATAATGGTTTTTTTCTTTAGCTTATATAAGAATTTAGGATCTGGTGCCGTTTTTGCATGTCTATTCACAGAATAGATTGCTTCTCCCAAATCATCAGCAGTAAAACAGGTGGGATTGGGATGTTTCCCGTTATTTTGGTTCATAAATGTTCCTTTCTTCTCAGAATATTTCATGATCATTAGTACAAGCCTATAATTGATTATAACGCGTTCAGCTATGGGATAAAAGAGAAAACATTTCTTGATACTTGTTTATGAATGATTACATGATTAAAAAGAGATAGATTATCATTAAGAAAGATATGGATTTAGAGAAAAGGAGTGGTCTTTATGCATAGGCTATTCATTACGGGTTTTGGAGGAGCAATCGGTGCATTAGCACGATATGGGATAGGATTACTGATTCCGTATTCAGAAAATGCGATCCCCTTCGTCACTTTATTCATCAATGGTACTGGAAGTTTTGTTTTGGCCAACTTAACCTATTCATCGTTTGAAAATAAAAAAAGTGAGCGTTTAAAATTATTTTTCGGAACCGGACTTTGCGGCGGTTTTACGACAATGAGTACTTTTGCTTTAGAAATAACTAAATTGGCAACCAGTCATCCTATTTTAAGCTTCATTTATCTATTATTAAGCATGGTTGTGGGTCTCGGGATGGCTTGGGTCGGATTTATCGCTGCACGAAGGTTTGGGAGGCGACTGAGTTGATTGTATTTGTATTAATCGGAGGGTTTAGCGGAACTTGTTTGAGATATTTAATGTCAGGCTGGTTCAGTAAGTACAATCGTTCATTTCCGGTCGCTACCCTTATCGTTAATTTGATTGGTTCCAGTCTAATCGGTGTTTTAGCAGGGCTTGGTATAGAAAAGGGGACTGGATTATATATGTTTACGATGATTGGGGCTATGGGTGCTTTTACCACCTTCTCCACCTTTGCCATAGAAGCTCTGGAACTAATGCTTAGTAAGGATTATCGTAAGTTATGGACCTATATATGTTTTTCATTGGCAGGTTCAATTTTCTGCTGTATGGTTTGGTATCATCTGATGAAAAGTATCGCCTAATAATGGATAGTACCTATGAAATTTCGACAATATATTATAAAATAATTGAAAGAATGTAATTTATTTCTAATAAATAAACTGATAGGTGCCATGTCTATGACAACGTTAAAGAATAACATACTAAAAAAATATAAAGGAAATAAAGGGATAAACATTTCACAGAGTCAGAATGTACTCTTCAATATTTTGTTTCATCATATTGAAGAGTTGGTGTTTGTCATGGAATTTGATGCAGAGAACATATTACGATATGCCTTTATAAATGAATCAGTTTACAAATTAACGGGTATATCTGAAGATTGCATAGGAAATACATGGTACGATTGTTTGCCTGCAGAAAGGGCTGGATTACTTCAGCGATATTATGAACAAGTAAGAGATGATCAAAAACCTGTGTCATTCTTGGATGTATTACATGATCGGGAGGGTCATGAATACTTTGGAGAAACAACCATAAGCCCTCTTTATGATGCTGAAGGAAAGATGGCTTATTTGGTAGGCATAACACACTTGTCTACCCATTCTATAAAAGAGAATGAGTTTGTTATAGAAAGTGAACAAATCTATCGTTCATTAGTGGATCATAATATGGACGCGATTTTTTCGCTTAACTGCAAAGGTGATATCCTAAACTGTAATCCTTCGACTTTGTCGATTACAGGGTATCAGGAAAAGCATCTTAAAAATGCCTCATTTTTTCATTATATTCATTCTGATGACTGTGGAAGGATTATGAATTTATTAGAAAGGGCCTTAAAAGGTTATTCGATGGAAACATCTGATGTGATTTTCCTGCATAAAAAAGGCCATTATATCCAAATTCAACTCAAATCTGTCCCAATCATTGTGAACCATGAAATAAAAGGTGTTTATATTATTATGCGGGACCTTTCTGAACAGGTGAAGAACACGGAAAAGATTAAATATATGAACTTACATGATCAAATGACAGGACTTTTTAATCGATCTGCTTTAATGAAGGATTTACATGAAGCTATACATCGTGCAAAAGAAGCGAAAAATGAATTTTCTTTAATTTATATGGATCTGGACCGTTTTAAATTTATGAATGATTCTTTTGGGCACCAGTCTGGAGATCAGCTTTTAAAAGTCATCAGCCAGCGTCTTCTATCAATTCAAGGTGGTGACCATTCTGTTTATAGGCAGGGTGGAGATGAGTTTGTTATCTTGCTGGAGAATACATCCAGAGAAGACACCATCCAGTTTATTGAGGGAATTCTAATTCTTCTCGAAGAGCCCTTTCATATTGATAAGCAGCAATATTATGTTACGGCAAGTCTGGGAATTAGTATGTACCCATATGATGGTTCGGATCTAGTCACTTTAATGCAAAAAGCAGATCATGCTCTTTATCAGGTGAAAAAGAGGGGAAGAGCTCACTTTCTATTCTATAGTGCGGGTATGAGGAATGATCAGTTTTCGAATCCTTATTTAATGGATACAAGTTTACGAAGAGCTATTGAAAAAAATGAATTATCGGTATATTATCAACCTCAAATTAACCTGGTTACAAATGAAACAACCAGTTTTGAAGCGTTGTTAAGGTGGAATCATTCCAAGTTGGGATATGTTTCTCCTGCAGAATTTATTCCTGTGGCAGAAGATACAGGATTAATCATCCCAATTGGAGAATGGGTTTTGGAAGAAGTCTGCAAGCAACTTAATAAGTGGAATCTAAGTGGGTATTCTACGAAAGTAGCCATAAATTTGTCACCCAAACAATTTCAGCAGCCAAATATTGTTGAAACAATCCAACAGTATATGCTTCAGTATGATATTAAAGCCTCTTCATTGGAAATAGAAATTACTGAAGGAACCATTCAGGATACGCAAGAAACGAATGAAACACTGATAGAAATGAAAAAATTAGGATTGAGTATATCGGTGGATGATTTTGGAACAGGGTATTCATCTTTAAGTTATTTGAAGCAATTCCCATTAAATACGCTAAAAATAGACCGTTCTTTTATAAGTGAACTGATGACCGACAGTAAGGATGCAGCAATTACAAGAACAATTATCCATTTGGGACATAGTTTAGGGCTCGAAGTTATCGCAGAGGGCGTTGAAACAAAGGAACAGGTGGAATTCTTGTTAGATATACAATGTGAAAAAGCGCAGGGGTTTTATTTTTCAAGACCAATCCCTGCTGTTGAAGCAGAGCAGCAATTTCTGAAAAAAAAGCACTAGAAAAGGCAAACAACAGTCATTTCATAAATCCACAGGATAGACAGGCAAATGTCTGTTAACCTATGGGCATATAAAAGCTGTTGTTTGCCTATTATTGTTTCTTGAGGCCAGCTGTACCATTTTGCAAATCAATCACCGTAATTTCTGGACGTGAAAATAGGCGGTAGGGAATTCTGGTGGTCCCGAGACCACGATTTACATACAAGGATAATTGGTCAACTGAATAGGATCCTTCGCTATACTTTTCTGCAAAAGGAGGGGTTACGATCGCACCTAGCAGTGGAATTTGAATTTGTCCGCCATGACTATGTCCGCTTAATTGTAATTGAACAGGGTATCTGGCTGCAGAATCAGCATAATCAGGAGCGTGTGACATAAGAATAGTAAATAATTCATTTGATTGTTCCGGTATGCTAACATCCAGACTTGGCTTGCCGAGCATTGCATCATCAACTCCGCTTATAACGATTTGACTGCCATCCGCCTGGGTAATGATGTTTGATTCATTTACCAACAGGGTAAATCCATTATTAGTCATGATCTCTTTGTACATCTCTGTCCCATAACCCCCATGGTCATGATTGCCATATACACTATATTTACCAAGTGGTGCCTTCAGTTGACTTAATAATCTATTAAGTTCAGGGGTTACCTGATATTCATTCGGATTATCCATTAAATCACCTGTAAAGCAAATGATATCAGGCTCAAGTGATTGAATGGTTTCAATCGTTTTTTCTAAATCTGATAGATTATATTGAAAACCTAAATGAGTATCACTGAATTGAACAATCCGTATATTATTAAAGGATTCAGGAATGCGTGGATGTGAATAACTATAATTCGTAATATCAATCCAGGAAGGTTCAATATCTTTCATATAAAAACGCCCTCCTACAAGAGAGCAAAAAATAGTTGCTATATAGATGAATGATCTTTTTAAAAAGAGTCGTCTAGTTATTTTTTTCATAGTAAGGTTCCTATCTCATAATGGTCAATCTTATCCTATCATTCATTATGCTGATTGTTAAGATGTATGAATATTAATTTTTGGTTACAAATATATGTGCTATTTGGTCTATAGATTAACAGAATGTATTAAGGTAAAATGTAAGAATGATAGGTATTTAGATTGATTAGATTTATAATTTATATCAGTTAACTGAATGGACAGTTTCATTCTGAGGACGAGGGTGTTGCAGATGAAAAGAGCCAAATCATACGAAATGATCTACCTTCCTTCAAAAATAGGGATGATCAAAGTATACATGTATGGATTTCATAAAAATGGAGATCCAGGCAGAGTATTTGTTATGCTTAATGATTTAAAGGTAAACAGCAAAGGAACAAATAAGAAAGAAACCTTAATAAGTACTCTTTCTAAACTAAATGAGCTCATTAATCAATCATAAAGTGTACTAAAATACATACATGAAAATATCAAAATTTTTTCATTGTTAAAAAGCATAGCTAGCTGGCTATCCTTTCAGACTGTAGACAAATCCCTTATTTTTTAGGGCTTGTCTACAGTTTTTTTGTTTTCGCTATTCTTTCCGATTCGGTTAAACTATTTTTACAGAATGGGCTCGCTTTCCGCGGGTAAGAATCAAGCCAGCTCGCGCTCCGCACTGAGGAGTCTAGGGTACGCTTGTTTTTCTCATAAAAGTCTCTCCTATTAATATATTAGTTACTAATTTTAATTTTGGATATAATTAACAGAATTTTGTGATATAATAAAAAGTGAATGTTCATTCATTTTTTGGAGGGGTGTTATGAAGGGGAAAGTAGTGATTGTTACTGGTGGTTCAAGTGGGATGGGGAAGGCTATGGCATATCGTTTTGCGCAAGAGGGGGCAAAAGTGGTCATAACTGGAAGGAATAAAGAGAAACTGGAAAACACATTAAAGGAGTTTCCTGTTGGTCCGGAGAATACATTAGCCGTTCAGATGGATGTTCGTAATGTCGAGGATGTTCAGAGAACAATTGATGAGACAGTAAGTAAATTTGGCACTATTGATTATTTAATAAATAACGCAGCAGGGAATTTTATCTGTCCTGCTGAGGATTTATCACCGAATGGATGGAGATCTGTCATTGACATAGTCCTAAATGGTACCTTTTACTGCAGTAGTTTAGTAGGAAAGTATTGGATCGAAAAAGGGATTAAGGGATCTATCATAAATATGGTGGCTACCTATGCGTGGGATGCTGGTCCATATGTCATTCACTCAGCTTCTGCAAAGGCCGGTGTTCTGGCAATGACAAGAACTTTAGCTGTAGAATGGGGAAAAAAATACGGTATTAGAGTAAATGCGATCGCTCCTGGACCGATTGAAAGGACTGGAGGAGCTGATAAGTTATTTCAGTCTGAAGAAGCGGCTCAAAGAACGCTCGAAAGTGTTCCTCTTGGAAGAATGGGAAAACCGGAGGAAATCGCTGATTTAGCATTGTATCTATTATCTGATCGTTCTTATTTCATTAACGGTGATTGTATCACTATGGATGGCGGTGCTCATCTCAATAAGTTTCCTTTTTAATGATAGATGAGGCTAAAATATCGCGTGAAGGTTTTTAGTTTTAGGCAATATAAATATGTAGAAAAAGGAATCCAATTAAGTGAATACAATTGGATTCCTTTTTGTGCTATCTATACTTCATTTTAAATAGAGTCATTCGGTGTTTCTTTTTGAGTTCACTCTTCTTTAACTAAAAAGGGCTAGGACTATTATTTTATCTTATTGAGTATATGATGCTACTATAAATGAATAGTACTTTAAATCAATCGAGGTGTATGAATGAAGTTAGGTGAGTTTGCAATTGGACAGGTATTCGAAACTAAATCATATAAATTATCTGCAGAGGATATTATGAAATTTGCAGCTGAGTTTGATCCTCAGTATATGCATTTGGATGAGGAAAAAGCAAATCAGGGAAGGTTTAATGGAATTATTGCTTCTGGTATACATACATTAGCCATTTCATTTAAATTGTGGGTTGAACAAGG
>JAZUQD010000126.1:0-5636 GCA_045605505.1 Pradoshia sp. | reverse complement strand
TAATCCTGGACACCTGACTCTTGATCTTTTACATAATCAGATAAACATAGATAGGGCTTTTTGGATTGCCTAGGAAAATCAAATGTTTCAAGTACTTCATCTGGATTGGCTGGAGAACATATTTTCAAGATTTCTCCATCACTTTTTGCCGGGAAAAATTGATACATAGCCGAAAATTTAATCTGGTTGTTATCAAGGATTTCATCCACTATATTGGCAAGTTCCACTAATTTAGGATTCTCTTCCTCAAATAACCGCTCCACTTTCCCTTTCAATCCGAGATGATGTCCGAATAACATCTGTTTATTCACATACGGATACACTTGAGATAGTGGGTAATCCTGCAGTACATGCCTGTTTAAATCTTCAGGAGCAGGAACATTCTCTTGATCCTTCACAGTTTTTTCTCGTTTTTCTTCTAATTGGATACTTCTGTTTTTCTCAAATGAAATGACTTCTGCCTGCTTAACCGCTTCTGCCTCTAATTGTGCAAGGAATGAAGGTCTTTTTTCTTCATCATGAAGCTGATTGATTAAATCCAGCCCGTTCATGGCATCTTTTGCATAAAAGACAGGACCCTTATACTCCGGAGCGATTCGTCCCCTTGTAAATTTTCTGGTAAGAGCCGCTCCTCCAACCACAATCGGCACATCGATCTCTGCTTCTCTTAAATCCTGTGCGGTAATCACCATTTGCTGGGCCGATTTTACGAGCAAACCGGACAAACCGATAATGGTCGGATTTTCTTTCCGTATGGATTCAATCAAGGTTTGCGGAGCCACTTTAATTCCTAGGTCTATGACTTCATATCCATTATTGCTCATGATGATATCCACGAGATTCTTACCGATATCATGCACATCACCTTTCACGGTGGCGAGTACCATTTTTCCTTTTGTTGACGTCTTGCCTGTTGTCGCCATCAAAGGCTCCAGCTGGGAAACAGCCGCTTTCATCGCTTCTGCGCTTTGTAATACCTCGGCCACGATTAATTGATTATCATTAAATAGTTCTCCCACTTTCGCCATACCGGCCATTAAAGGACCATTAATGATATCTAGAGGCTCCATCCCCGTTTGCAGAGCTTCTTCAATATCCTCCTTTAACCCATCCTTCGTTCCTTCAATAATATATTCAGGAAGCCGCTCCAGTAATGGCAGCTTCTCTTTTGTCTCCTTTTGAACCGGCTTTTTCGTTCTGTGAAAGGCAACAAATTCAGCTAAAGATTCTTCTGAGTTATGAAATAATAAATTCTCTGATAATCGAATTTCCTCTTCAGGGATTAAAGCAAACCGCGTTAATTTCTCGGTATTAACAATGGCGTAATCCAGGCCAGCTTTCGTACAGTGATATAAATAAACGGCATTCAGAACCTCTCGTCCCTCATTCGGCAGCCCAAACGATACATTACTAATGCCTAAAATCGTTAATGATCGCGGAAGCTCTTTTTTAATCGCTGCTAGTCCCTTTACCGTCTCTGCCGCGCCTTCGCGGTATTGTTCATCACCAGTTCCAACCGGAAATACGAGCGGATCAAAAATGATATCCTCCGGCTCGATTCCGTACTTTTTCGTTAATAGTTGATACGATCTACGTGCAACCGCTAGTTTACGTTCTTCCGTTACGGCCATGCCTTGTTCATCAATTGTTCCCACAACTAAAGCAGCACCATACTGTTTAGCAAGTGGCACAATCTTCTCAAAACGTTCTTCCCCATCTTCTAAATTGATTGAATTAATAATTGCTTTTCCCTGAGAATGACATAGTGCCCTCTCAATGACTAATTCATCCGTTGAATCAATGACAAAGGGTACTTTAATTTTTTTAGCCGCTTCTTTCATGAATGCTTCCATATCAGATACTTCATCGCCATCCGGGTCAGCGAGACATACATCGATTACATGAGCTCCCTTTTTAACTTGCTGTCTGGCAATCTCGGAGGCTTCTTCGAACTTTTTATCTTTAATCAGATTTTTAAACTTTCTGGACCCAATCACATTTGTCCGTTCCCCTACGAATAAAGGTCTCATCGAATCATCATAAATCAAGGCTTCTATACCGGAGACAGCATGCATAGACTGCTTACCTTTTATCCTTCTCGGTTCTATTCTACTAACGGCTTCCTTAATAGCGCGGATATGGTCGGGAGTCGTTCCGCAGCAGCCGCCGACCAAATTAATCCATCCTTTTTCAGCAAATTGCTTAATTTTCTTACTGAGTGAAGATGGCGTTTCGTTATACTGGCCATTTTCATCTGGTAATCCGGCATTCGGATAACAACTTACATGGGCAGTGCTTAACTCAGATAAAGACCTGATATGCTCAGCCATGAACTCGGGACCCGTTGCACAATTAAGTCCAATCGCAAGGGGCTTCATATGCGTGATTGATATATAAAAAGCTTCAATGGTTTGTCCTGCAAGAGTGGTTCCCATTGGTTCAATCGTTCCTGAAATGATTAACGGCACTTCTCTTCCCAAAGTCGAGAATGCTTTTTGCATTCCGATATAAGCCGCTTTCACATTTAGTAAGTCCTGTGACGTTTCCAAAAGTAGCACATCAACTCCGCCATCCAGTAACCCCTTCGTTTGTTCTTCATAAGACTCTGCCAATTGTTCAAAAGTGGCTCCACCTGTGACGGATAGGGTTTTAGTGGTAGGTCCCATTGAACCAGCAACAAAGCGAGGGCTGTCAGAAGTGTCAAATTGATTAACAGCTTTTCGTGCCAATTGGGCCGATTGTTTATTAAGCTGATAAGCCAGATGGCCAAGATTGTATTCATCTAAGACAATTGGCGTTGCACCGAACGTGTTTGTTTCAATAATGTCCGCTCCCGCTGCCAAATATTCTTCATGGATGGATTGGATTATATCGGGACGGGTGATCGATAAGTACTCATTGCACCCATCGTATTGTTCTCCGCCAAAATCCTCCTCTGTTAAATTATGTGCCTGAATCATAGTTCCCATTGCTCCATCCAGAATCACAATTCTTTCACCTAATAAGTCTTTTAATCTTTCTGCTTTCATAATAAATGCACTTCCCTATTGACAACTGATTTTTGTTCCTTGATGTATCGCACTAAACGCCCGCTTAATTCATATTTCATAAAAGGTGTAATAATATAAATTCCATTAAATAATTCCTTTGCGGCATCCACTAATTCTTTTGATATGGCGAAGCTTTCACGTGCACAACTCTCTTGATCAGCACCCGCCCTTTCCATTGCTGTTCGAACATGCGCCGGCAATGATATTCCAGGGACTTCATTATGTAAAAACTCTGCATTCCTATGACTCGTTAAAGGCATGATGCCAATAAATATCGGCTTCGTAATATGCCTGGTTGCTGCGTATACTTCCTCTAATTTTTCGATACTGAATACTGGCTGGGTCAGAAAATAATCTGCACCTGCCTGAATCTTCTTCTCCATTCGCTGTACAGCTTTATCTATGTACTTTACATGTGGGTTAAAGGCTGCAGCAACTTCGAAATTTGCCCGGCTTCCTAACGATTTTCCGGAATAGGATCGGCCTTCATTCAATTGCTTGATTAATGAAATTAAGTCCATAGAAGAGAGATCATATACGGAAGTCGCTCCTGGAAAATCTCCAATTTTTGAAGGATCACCTGTCACGACTAAAACCTCAGATAATCCGAGGGAATGCATCCCCATTAAATGCGATTGCAAGCCAATCAGATTATGATCCCTACAAGTTAAATGGACAAGGGGCAATGTATTTAACTTAACTTGTAAAATGGAAGCTACGGCCAGATTCGATATTCTCGGGGAAGCCAATGAATTATCCGCAAGGGTAATCGCATCAGCACCTGAATCTAATAAATACTGGCTTCCTCTCAAAAACTCTTCTAGCCCAAGTGTCTTCGGTGGGTCCAGTTCAACGATGACGGTCGTTTGTCTTTTAGCTTTACTTGAAATTGTATCAGGCCCTGTTCGGTTAAGGTGAATGCCTTCATAAGAGAAAGGTTGATTTTTCGGCTCGGCTACAAAATCTTTTTCCTTAACAGGAAGAAGACCCTCGATCCCTTTACGTATGGCTTGAATATGTGCAGGCGTCGTCCCACAACATCCCCCTAACAGGCGTACGCCCTGCTTCGCAAGCTGTCTGGAGCTGTTGATGAAATAGTCAGCTTCTGTTGAATAGACATATCTTCCATCAGACAAATCAGGTAAGCTAGCATTCGGGTATGCTGCATAATACGTATCTTTTAAAAGCGGCACTTCTTCATACGATTGAATCATATGGTACGGGCCCATCCGGCAATTAATCCCGACGACATCGGCTCCTTTCTTTTTTAAAAGAGAAAACGCCTCACTCACATGCATTCCATTTTGCAATAGACCTGTTTCATGCAGGGAAATATTCGTGATAAAAGGAAGATGGCTGTTTTTTCTTCCTACTTCTAAGACCATTAGTAATTCTTCTAAATCATAATAAGTTTCCAGTAAAATTCCGTCTGGTTCTTCCTTCAATAAAGCGAGCAGCTGCTCTTCAAAATATGCCTTAATTTCATTTAATGTTAATTCCGACTTTCTAAAGCTCCGCAATCCCCCGATTGTCCCAAGGACAAAGGTATTCGGGTCAGCAGCTTCTTTGGCCAGTTTCATTCCGGCCCCATTAATCTTGAAAACTTCCCTTTCGAGGCCATACCGTTTTAATTTATGGAAATTTGCACCGAATGTATTGGATTGAATGATATCAGCACCCGCCCCAATATAACTTCTGTGCATCTTTTTGATTTGATCAGGATCTGTCAGATTAAGTTCTTCAAAACAGCTATCAATTCCAAAAGAATATAAAAGTGTACCACTCGCCCCATCTGCAACCAGAATTTTTTCATCTAACGTCTCCAAAAGATTCACTGTCTTTCCCCCCTAATTTGGTAAAGTGAATGGATGATGAGGAAAACAGACTAATAGAAAAGAGCTTTCATTATATGAAAGCCCTTTTCCTAAGGTCTCTCATCTTTCAAGCAATGCTTGCTGGATTTAGCACCTTGGACTTTAGAATCCAGGTTGCTGAGATTTCAACGGGCCAGTCCCTCCATCTCTCTAGATAAGAATATGAAATTATATATTTACCTAATTTACTATAAATTTTCAGTTATTTCAATCTATTTAGATAATTAATTTGATAGAGTTAGCCATTTATTTTTTTGGGTATGTTACGTATAGGAGTGATGATAAATGAAAGAGATCTTAACCAATCAATTTAAAAATCCAACTGGTGTACTTGGAAAACTAGCTGGTAAAATCATGGCCTATGAAAATGAAGAATTGTATGAATGGACATTTGCTCAATTATCTATTAAACCGAATGATACGCTGCTTGAAGTTGGGTTTGGCCCCGGTGAAGGAATGCATATCCTTTTTGAAAAATACCCGACCGTTCAAATCGATGGAGTTGACCCATCTGAGGAAATGGTTAAAAACGCAAGTAAACGCAATCAGGAACAACTCGATCGCAATCAGCTTCGTTTATTTAATGGGACTGTACTCGAATTGCCCAGTCCAATGGTGTACGATAACATTTTTAGCGTAAACAGTTATCCATTATGGGATAACCAGGAAGCTTGCATTCAAAAAATACATTCCTTATTAAAAGAGAATGGCG
>JAZUQD010000125.1:0-3550 GCA_045605505.1 Pradoshia sp. | reverse complement strand
CTGATAAAAAATTGCACCAACAATAATCCCTAATACTAATCCGATTAAAATTTGAGTAGCTAATGAAAATTTAAATTTAGAAGTTTTCATATTCTAGCTCCCTTCTTTTGATGTTTTTTAGGATATAAACTGCTTCATGATAAATCTTGCTTTTCTATCTATCTTCGAAGAGGAGATTAAATAATTGAGAGATTGAATAGAAATTTAGAGCAAGAAAAATAGGTAATTAATTAAGAGGACTAACTAAGTTCCTATAAACAGAATGAACAAAACAATAGAGGTACGACGGAGAGACAAATTTAGCAGTTAAGGATTTTATTGGTACGGTTGGTACAATAAACACATTTTAACACAAATGTTCAGAAAAGAGGAAATTTGAGCAACTAGGTATATAAGTAGGATAGATGGAGTGGAATATCTGACAGGAAAGTACAAGGGTAATTGGTGACTTAAGCACATGTTAGAACTGGTATTTAAAGATAAGAGTAGCCTTATCGTATGAATCTTTTCTGCCTGATTAGAGTTACTAAAAGAGAGATCCTCTAAACCTCTTTATCCATACAAACCGAATAGATGGTAAACCGACTCGATACTCTGAGGATGAATCATTGTTAAGCTGGTGCAAAAATTAATCATTTGAGTACATAACCTAAATTTATTCAGGACTTAGGGCACATTTTTTTCTAAAGTTGTTTAATTTTAGGAGTAGATGGTATGGAGATGTAAAAGGAGGGAACTGACTATGTTAAAGAAGACCGGGATTTGCATCGTAATGCTTATGACTCTTTTATTGGTTGCCTGTAATAAAGAAGAATCCGATCAAACTACAAATGATACAAAGAATAGTGGGTCGGATAAGGTAGAGAGTAAAGTAATAGATCTTTATAATACTAAGAAAGAGAAGATTGGAACTGCAGAGCTGAATGAGGTAGCAAAGGGAGTGGTGGTAGAATTGAAAGCAGATGGTCTGCCGCCAGGACTTCACGGCTTCCATTTTCATGAAAAAGGTGTATGTGAGGCTCCTAGTTTTGAGTCGGCGGGCGCGCATTTTAATCCAACTGATGCAAAGCATGGGGCAGAGCATGAGGAAGGTCCGCATGCAGGAGACCTCCCTAATATTGAGGTAGATGAAGAAGGAAGCGTTAATGTGACGGTAAATGCAGAAGATGTGTCCTTATCTGATAATGACGATGTATCTTTAGTTGATTCTGATGGAACAGCATTAGTTATTCATGAAAATCCCGATGATGGAAAAACGCAGCCAACAGGGGATGCCGGTGATCGGATCGCATGTGGAGTCATTAAGTGAGGATTTTATAGAAAGAATATCTCCCAAAAAAGGAATAGAAGGGTGGGGCTGAATCATACTTGGTTCAGCTTTCTTTTTGGCTATACATACTCGTGTACTAACTCATATTAGGCAGGGAAATTGAGATTAGACAAGGATTCTCCCTTGAATTATAGTTAATAGTGTACATAAATATTGGGTGTTGGAGGGATTTCATCAATGGCAGAACCTCTTTTTTTAAAGCCTGTTTTTCAGGAAAGAATCTGGGGCGGGACAGAGCTTAAAACAAAATTCGAATATGATATTCCATCTGAACATACAGGTGAATGCTGGGCGATATCCGGTCATATAAATGGACCATCTGTTATTGAAAATGGGCCATATGCAGACAAAACTTTAATCGAATTATGGAATGAAGAACGTCATTTATTTGGGAATATGGAGGGCAATGTATTCCCACTCCTAACAAAAATTTTGGATGCAAATGCCGATCTATCCGTGCAGGTCCATCCGAATGATGAATATGCAAATATTCATGAAAACGGTGAACTGGGCAAAACGGAATGTTGGTATATCATAGATTGTAAGGAAGGCGCAGAAATGATATATGGCCACACCGCACAATCCAAAGAAGAATTTACGTCCATGATTGAAAAGGGCGAATGGAATCGTTTGTTACGACGTGTAGCCATCAAACCGGGACATTTCTTCTATGTTCCAAGTGGTACGGTCCATGCTTTGTGTGAAGGAACACTTGTGCTTGAAACGCAGCAAAGCTCTGATACAACATATCGTGTTTATGACTATGACCGTCTAGATCAAAATGGGCAAAAAAGAGAGCTTCACATTGAAAAATCAATAGATGTGAGTATGGTGCCACATAAAGATGCTGAGGTGCAAATATCCAAAATAGTTAAATCTGGTGCAGAATTGACTACATTTGTGGAAACGGAATTCTTCTCCGTTTATAAATGGACTATCCATGCTAAAACTTCATTCCAACAGGATCAGCTTTTTATGCTTCTAAGTGTCATTGAGGGAGAAGGTATCCTTAAGACAACAGAGGATAATTATGCGCTAGAAAAAGGTACTCATTTTATACTTCCATCTGGTACGGGAAGTTTTGAACTTGATGGGAATCTTTCTTTAATCGTGTCCTATCCATAATAAACAAGCGTAAGGGGAAACTTCCTCTTACGCTTTCATTTTATCAGCGAACCGTTTTGTTATCTGTTGAGGACGTGTAATAGCACCGCCAACTACGACAGAATGGGCACCCGCTTCAAGACAGCGTCGGGCCATTTCCGGGGTTAAAATGTTTCCTTCTGCAATAACCGGAATTTTAACAGTAGAAACCAACTCCCGTAATAACTTGAAATCATCATCATGAACAAATTTCCCTTTTGAATATGGCGTGTAACCAACCAATGTGGTAGATATACAATCAAATCCAATTCGCTCTGCTTCAATTGCTTCGCCAATAGTGGATATGTCGGCCATGAGTAATTGATTAGGGAAGTGCAGACGGATGGATTGTACAAAAAATTCAAGTTCCACTTTCGACGGTCGCGGACGATATGTGGCATCCATCGCAATCATATCTGCTCCGGCAGATACAACTTCACTTACCTCTCGAAGTGTGGGGGTAATATAGATGGAAGAATCAGGATAATCACGCTTGACAATTCCTATTACAGGTAAGGGAACCTCCTCTTTAATAGCAACAATATCATCATGCGAGTTAGCCCGAATGCCAGCTGCGCCGCCCTCCATAGCTGCGAGCGCCATTTTACTCATAATCATTGGACTGTGGAGTGGCTCATCTTCAAGAGCTTGGCATGAAACAATTAAACGATTTTTAATAGCTTGTAGCATGTTGTTAGTACCTCCTGCAATACATATACTTCTATTTTACAGCAGTTGGGTCAATCATGTTTAGGATAATCAATCCAACAAGATTTGCGAACTAGTATTTATAGGGTTTAAAAAGGAAAGAAACGGTGATTTAGTATGGAAAGTAGTCCTCATTATTGAGCCCTGTATTTTGTTGTATCTCTTTTCCTATTTCATATTATAAAACTGAACCCTCCCTATTTTCATACGATAGGATAAGGAGGGTCATTATTATGAAAATTATTTAATTGGATTGACGAGTGTGAAGGCATCTTGATTTAATTCATCTTTATGGATGTGTTCTGCTGTTTTTTTGATAGAAGAACGGTCTGTCAGAACGTTTTGAATCCCCCTGAGCATGAGGTTTAG
>JAZUQD010000124.1:0-16428 GCA_045605505.1 Pradoshia sp. | reverse complement strand
GAAAGATTAGGAGGCAACTATGAGGCAAAGAGAAAGTTACTTTGATAATGCAAAATTCATATTAATGTTTTTCGTTGTCTTTGGTCATATTTTACGAACATATATTAATCAAAACGATATAATTTATGCTCTATATAACACAATCTACACCTTTCATATGCCTGCTTTTATTCTGTTATCAGGTTTTTTCGCAAAAGGCTTTAATAAAAAGGGCTATATAAAAAAATTAAGCACGAAGTTGATTCTTCCCTATTTAATATTCCAAGTCATCTATACCATTTATTATTATTACTTATTCGATGAATCTACTCTAACATTCGAAGCACTAGAACCCAATTGGTCCTTATGGTTTCTTTTAAGTCTATTCTTTTGGAATTTAATGCTTTTCGCTTTTACCAAATTTAAACCTTTAATGGGTATTGGATTAGCAATCGGGCTTGCTTTACTCGTCGGATATATTGATACAATCTCTACTTATCTAAGTTTGTCACGTACTTTTGTCTTTTTTCCGTTTTTTCTGATAGGTTATCATCTACAAAAAGAACATTTTCATAAGATAACAACCAGGAAAACTAAACTGTTCGCTTTGACATCCTTCGGGATCATTTTCATTTGGTTCTCATTTTTTCCGGAAATAGATTCTCAATGGCTACTTGGATCCAAGCCTTATTCGGAAATCGAGACGGTATCGTTCCTATCTATGTTTAAGCGACTTGGATTTTTCATTGTCAATTCTATTATGATTATGAGCTTTATGGCTCTTGTACCTAAGGGAAGCTATTTCTTCACAAGATGGGGTACCCAAACCTTATATGTGTATTTATTGCATGGCTTTTTTGTACGTACTTTTAGATTCACAAGTATAAGTGAATATTTCACTACCGTAGAGAACTATATTCTATTAGGTGCTATATCACTAATCATTACCATCGCTCTATCCAGTACTTTTGTCAGTTCGCTTACACAGCCAATTATAGAATTTAATACTCGCCATACTAAAATAATGATCTATAAGATGAAGGGGTATTTACATTTTTATAAACAAAAATTTAATTTTGCTAAAACCATGAATCGCAGTCCTTCGGAATAATCCGAAGGACTTTTTTATTACTGGATTGTGTCTCTCTTCTTATTGGAATTCTCTCCATAACCTGCTTCTCATAAATAATTCCACCTTTAGAAAATATGTAAAATTCCGCCAATACTGTAAACCCACACACAAATATGATAATATGAATTGTTAGCAAACGGTGAAAGGAAGTATGACAAATACATGAGAATTATCGGAACTACTTTAAATGCCAAATATATTCATACCAATTTAGCCCTTCGTTATTTAAAAGCCTATGCAGAACCAGAGTACAATGTCGAAATCATTGAATATACGATTAAAGATCCGGTCATGAATATCGTTACTGATTTATATAACCAGAAGCCAGATGTCATTGGGTTTAGTTGTTATATTTGGAATATGGAAGAGATAAAAAAAGTCATTACACTATTAAAAAAAATTAATCCGGACATCTATATAGTTCTTGGTGGTCCAGAAGTCACATATGATCCATTCTTCTGGCTCAAAGACATACCTGGAGCTGATTTCATCGTAATAGGTGAAGGAGAAGCTACATTTAAAAATCTTCTTGCAGAAATAGATGGCAATAAAGACTTTCACAGTGTTCAGGGGATTGCATTTCTTGAAGGTGAAAAACCAATTCTGACACCTGCCGCTCCGAAGGTAGATCTGAAGTCCATTCCATCCCCATTCAGATTTGAAGAGGATGTTCCCAACTTATCAAAACGTATTACGTATATTGAAACTAGCCGCGGTTGCCCTTTTAACTGTCAGTTCTGTCTCTCATCCATAGAGACCGGTGTTCGTTTCTTTAACAGAGAAGATATCAAGGATGACATTCGTTTTCTGATGAAAAATGGAGCAAAAACAATTAAATTTATGGATCGTACCTTTAATATCAGCCGTAGTTATGCTCTCGACATATTTGAATTTCTGATTAAAGAGCATGAGCCGGGCTGCGTGTTTCAATTTGAAATAACAGCGGATATTATGAAGCCGGAAGTTATTGAATACTTAAACAAAGAAGCTCCCCCGGGCTTATTCCGTTTTGAGATTGGTGTCCAATCAACGAATGACTATACAAATGAATTAGTAAAACGGAAACAAAACTTCGACAAATTAAAACGGACGGTCACTATGATTAAAGAGGGAGGGAAAGTGGATCAGCATCTGGATTTAATAGCGGGTCTACCCGAGGAGAATTATACCTCCTTCCGAAAAACATTTGATGATGTGTTTGAAATGCGGCCAGAGGAACTTCAACTAGGCTTTTTAAAAATGCTTCGCGGTACAGGTTTGAGAACTCAGGCTAAACAATGGGATTATCAATACATGGATCAAGCCCCATATGAAATTGTCAGCAATAATGTCATGCCCTTTTCCGACATCATAAAAATCAAGCAGGTTGAGGATGTACTCGAGAAATATTGGAACGATCACAGAATGGATCTTGGTATGGAGTATATAGTTGGCACTGTTTATAGCTCTCCTTTTGACTTCTTCCAGGAATTCGGTAGTTATTGGGAAGAGAAAAAATGGTCACGTATTGGACATCAGCCTGAGGATTTATTTAAGCGTCTCGTTGAATTTATTGGTGTGACGAAACCTGATAGTCTCGATACTCTCATTTCTTTATTAAAAGTGGATTATTTATCCCCACTTACCTTTAAACCGCGTAAACCATGGTGGGAATATTCCATGACTAAAAATGAGAAATCTCCAATATATCAAGCCGTCCTGGCTAATCCTCAGCTGATTGGTGAACAATTTAAGGATTTGAATTTAAACGAAAAGGAACTCTATAAGCATGTTCTAATTGAGGAACTATCAATTGATATGCAGCATTATGTAGTGACAGGTGAAGTAATAACGGCTCCTACCTTGTTGATTGCCTACTTCCATCCAAAGCATGGCGGGTCCAAGCTATTTTATGTACCTTCAGCTATATTTTCAAAAGGAATAGAGCTCGACTAACGTCGAGTCTCTATTTTTATTTGCCTTGTTTACCACGTTTAGAATTACGATTAGCGCCCTTCATAGGGTTCTCACCATGTGTAAATTCTGCAGAAAACTCTGTGTCCTGCAGATTTTTCTTTGGGGTTTTACTCAATTTATTAACCGCGTTCATTTCTGCCTTACGTTTCATTTTACACACTCCTTTTCTTGTCTTTTAGTATTTGTTCAGGTTTACATTTCATGCAAGGATTCACACTATATTAAAAGGGAAACCATGCCTATTCCACCATACTTTAAACTGCATTAGATCATGGATTTCATCCATATTAAAGAATGTGGAGAATAAAAAATCCACAGTATAGGGATGTGAGGTGAATGAAATGTCCAACAGTAATAAACTATTGGTACCAGGTGTACAGCAATTGCTTGATCAATATAAATATGAAATAGCTGCCGAATTCGGCGTTACATTAGGTTCAGATACGGTTTCCCGTGCAAACGGTTCAGTGGGTGGAGAAATAACTAAACAGCTTGTGAAACATGCACAAGAACAACTGCGTGGAAAAACTAAATAAATGGCATCAAAATAGTCCGGAAAATAACCGGACTTTTTTCTGTTATCTATAGTATTCTTTCGGTGTATGTTTCTGCCTATGTCCATCATGCTTTCCGATTGGATCTGGATGGTTTTGAGACTTTTTATGTATGTCGTTTTTGCCTGGTTGATTGTTTTGCCATTTTGGGCTTTTTTGGGGGTTTTGATCCGGCCTATTTTGGCGTATCTCTTGTTGCGGATTCTTTTGTTGAGTCTTTCGTTTAACATCTGTTTGATTATTCTCTGATTCATTTACATTACTATTTGCTTTTTGTTCTTTTCGTATATTTTCATTTGTAACCTTTTGATTTGAATTTGGGTCTATAGATGATGAATTGTTCTTTTTAGGTTTGTGATCATTATTTTTTGCAGGTTCCTGTCTTGGAATCTGTTTAACAATTCCTTGATTTTGATCAGGAACTACCTTTTTCGTTTCCTTCTCTTTCACCGTTTCCTGTTTGTTTTCCTCCTTACTAAAAGATTTCTGAACGTTGACTGGTTTAGAATTTGTACTGGCTGGCTGAGTTAATTTAACTTCATCTTCACTTGGCTCAGGATAGTCACTGGCTTCTTTTCTTGGTGAATCGGCTACTTTGTCGTTTTCTTTATTCTTTGATGAAGAATCCGTTTTTGGTTTCTTAGGAGTTATCTTTAGGTATGTACCAGTCGAAATCCCCTTGTTCTCCGCTTCTGTCCGATCTTTCACGGTTGCCTTTTTCAATTCAATTTTCACAGAATGATTCTTTTGCTGAATCATATTTTCAACATCCTTTAATCCTTTCTGCAAGGATTGATCTAGCTGCTGATCTTTTTCCATTAATACGGTCGAAAATAATAGGTTGGAATTCGCTCTAAAATGGCCAGCGGTTTCATTTAAGGACACGATCTCGCTAATCACATTCTCCATATTCTGCCCTTTCCAATCCTCAAGTTTTTCAATAATTTGTTTTCCTTCCAAATTAATACCTTTCACTTCAACTACTTTTAATTCTTCTGTAATTCCGAGTTCAACACTTGAATTTACATCCATGCTGACATAAGCTGATACTTTCGAATTTGATAATAAAATGGGAATAAAACTTAAAACAACTAAAAGAGTTGCAACCAATCCAGAAACAAGGATTTTTAGCTTCCAGCTACCCTTTAATCTTCGTGATCTAGATTCATGGACTTCAATTGGAATTTCTTCACCTAGTTGATAATCCTTACGTTCTTTATTCATTTTGATAAATTCACCATCAGGGGTAAGTACGGTGATTTCCCTTGACGTTATTTGCATGATTATTCCACACTTCAATTCGAAAGCACCCCCTTTAAATAATCTTTTAAGAACAAGTAATCTCCCGTTAAGATTAGAACCATTGCTATAATATAGATACGATGTCTTTCAATTGTTTTTCGCGAGACATTTACTTTGCCTTCCAAAACTTTAATAGGTATTTTTTTTCTGTCCATTACATATTGCATCATCAAAGGGTCATCCGCTACTGTTTTTGCAATTTTAATTGCGTTATCCCTTGCATCCTTATGCTTAGGTGTATGCATGACTAATTGATCAAACGATATGCGAAAAGTCTGCAGTAATTGAGTATACTGGACGATCTCGTCTTTTAAGTTTTTTGAATCTAGTTGTTTCTGATGATTTTTAATGGACTTTTCCACTTCTAAGAGATTTTGTCTGTACTCATCGTCTGTTATTTGTAGAATCTCCAAAGACAATTCATTCATATTCTTGGATTGCGACCTTATATAGTCAATGACCCTACGCCGAATTATCATGTCTGCGAAGGCTAATAATGCACTGCCCTTTTCCGGCGAAAATTTATCAATGGCGTCATTGAATGCAATCAAGCCAATACTAAACTCATCATCTGTCTCACGTATATAACGATGGCATACAGATGATACAGACTTTTTTATAAAAGGTTTATAGCGTTTGAGGAGATCATTCCGTAATTCTAAATCTCCTTTTTGTATTAACAGTACGGTATCTGTTAAATCCTGCTTTTTTCTCAAAACCGGAAAAAGCATACCAAGCATTTTATTCACCCCATCCCGCACAAATTATACCATAGGATGGAAATATAGACCTTAAAAGGTCTATATTGTTTAAAAATGATTATTATGTAACTATTACCTTTTCTCGAGTTTTGATTATAAGATACGTATCGAGTTATTTATTTTAAGGGGTCATACAATAGAAGTCTGAATATGAAGCAGAAGTTTTCCACAAAACAAAAAAAAGGAATACATGGCAATCACCATGTATTCCGGTAAGTTATAAATTACATTTCCTGATCAATTTGATTGTTAGCTTTAACATCTTTACCTGAAACAAGGAATCCAATGACAACAATCGCTACGAGGACACCCCAGAATATGAGTTTCCACGTTGTAGACTCTGGGAAATGATGGTCAATGATTGCAACACCTGGATGCGCTAATGTAAGAACTGCAAGCTTTACCCCAACCCAGCCTACAATAAGAAAAGCTGCTGTCTCAAGGGACGGACGTTTGTTCAGTAGGACAACAAACTGTGTCGCTGCAAACCTCATGATGACCAAACCAATAAATCCTCCAAGGAACATGACAATGAATTGTCCCCCATTAATACCGCCAATATGGAAAGAACCAACTTCCGGCAGGGTAACAGCCAACGCAACAGCTGCTAGCATGGAATCAACTGCAAATGCCAAGTCTGCTACCTCGACCTTCAGAACCGTCATCCAAAAACCGGATTCCTTTCTTTGCTTAACACTTTCTTCTTTTGGTTTGAGAAGATAGTGTTTCACTAAATAATTAATCATAATATACAGCAGATATACGGCTCCAATCGCCTGTATTTGCCATACATCAACGAGCAAGGAAATCAGGAATAGAGAACCAATCCTGAAGAAGAAAGCTCCTATCAATCCATAAAATAATGCTTTTTTCTGTTGTTCCTTCGGAAGATGCTTAACCATTACAGCCATAACGACTGCATTATCGGCTGCCAAAATTCCTTCAAGCCCAATCAATACCAATAAAACCCAGGCATACTCTAATAATATAGCCCAATCCATAAGTTCAAATACCTCCTTAAATTTCCAATCCAACAAAAAAGACCAATGCCAAAAAAGTATTTCTTTTTTGACAAAGGTCTTGCTAGACATTGTTAAAATGCCAACAAAGCCGATGGTAAAAACCACGTAATGACGACTTTGTTTTAGGTTTCCCTAACGCTACTCCCCTTTGAAAGGTTTGTATGAAGTTTGTATACTTATTATATTGGCTACAAGTAAGAAGCGCAAGTAATATCTATCTATATCGTATTCATTTTGATAGTTTAATAAGTTTTAAATATTCCTTGAGTACAGTCAACATGGACGTTCGTTTTCCAAAATAAGCAGTTAACAGGGCATGGAAATGTTCATATTTCCCTTTATAAGGATACCACTGAATCTCTGTTTTTTTGAATCCCATATCTTCCATCACCGCTTTTTGATGACAGAATATACGAAGTCCCTCATCTCCATGATACCTTCCTATCCCACTTTCTTTAACTCCTCCAAAAGGCAGATTATTATTGGCAACTGTAATTAATACGTCATTGATCAAGACAGCACCTGACATTAGCCTTTTAGCAGCGAGCCTTCCTTTTTCCTTATTCGTCGTCCACACGCTGGCATTTAATCCATATTTAGAATGATTAGCGGCTCTTATGGCTTCTTCTTCCGAATCGACGGTTAAAATCGGTAGAATAGGTCCAAAGGTTTCCTCCTGCATAATCAGCATATCTTCTGTGACATTTGTTAATACGATGGGTTTAATATACATGGAATTTTCATCCCAATCAGCTGGCTGTTCGCCGGTTAGAAGGGTTGCTCCTTTTTCTAGGGCATCTTCAACATGCTCTCTTACAATAGATATTTGCTGAATAGAGGTCATAGAACCAATATCTGATTCTTTGCCATTCCCTTGCTTTAATTGATGAACAATTGGCAATAGCTCCTGTAAAAATGGTTCAAGCGCCTCCTGCTCAATAATTAACCGCTCCACACTCATACAAACCTGTCCGCTATTCGTAAAGGCCCCCCAGACAGCTGCTTGGGCTGCACGCTTCAGATCCGCATCATTAAAAATAATCATTGGATCCTTTCCACCAAGCTCAAGGGTAGTCGGGATGAGATCACGTGCTGCAATTTCCTGAATAATTCTCCCGGTTCCGACAGAACCAGTAAAAAATATATAATCGGGTTTTTGTTTAGTTAGACTTGATCCAAGTTCTTTACCACCATGAGCTACCTGGAAGACATCCTCAGGGAACCCGGCTTCCTCAAATAAACCTTCTATCAATTTGCCCACTGCCGGAGTAACCTCTGATGGTTTTAAGATAACTGTATTTCCGCCTGCAAGCGCAGATACTATAGGAACCATAGCTAAAAGAAACGGATAATTCCATGGAGAGATAACAAGAACAGTTCCTCTAGGTATATACTGAATACTCGATTTGTGACCCATCAATAAAAAGGGCGTACTCACTTTTTGAGCTTTCAAGGTTCTTTTCGCATGTTTTTCAATATGCTTAATCGCATCTAAGGTTGGCATAATATCCGCCACTAAAGCATCCGTTTTTACTTTCCCGGTATCTGTAGAAATGAGTTCAGCTATCTCATCAAGCCGTTCAACAATAGTCAACCTCAGTTGCTTAAGATAGAGTAGCCTTTCCTCAATGTTTATTTGTGACCAAGAAGTGAATGCTTTTTTTGATTTATTCATCATTTCACCAGCATAACTTGCCGGAGTCTCCTCATACTGCATAATCAACTCCCCGGTTGCAGGTGCATATACATTTACTTTTTCTTTTAAGGCTTCCATATTTGTTCCTCCTCTATTTATGTAATCTCTATATGAAAGGCCCGATTATTCCTATTGGCTCTATAATATTCTACCATTGGCGTCACGCCCTCTTTAAAATCAGGACATCTAATGTCTCCTTCAGCAAGATCAGCCTGTGCCTGAGTACAATCAAAATCTCCTTTCCACGTAAAATAGTCGAGAGATTCCACTTCTACACCAAGAAATTTCCGTATAGGTTTAATCGATAATGCCATTTTGGTCAATCCAAATGGTAAATATCCTGTTGGCTGCTTACCATTATACCCTTTCATAAACATCTTATAAATATCTGTAACCGTATAAGGTTTGGGATCCGTTAAATGATAGGTTTTCCCAACCCCTTTTGGGCTTAATGTCAAATAAGCGGTTGCCCTTATGATAAAGTCTATAGGCACTAAATTGATCACGCAGGTTGATTTAGTTATATTCGGGATGATTGGAAGAAACTTCATTCTGTCCAAGAAATTTAATATAAAATATGGACCATCAAATTTAGTCGTTTCTCCTGTCAACGTGTTTCCTTTCACGATCCCCGGCCGAATGACGGTAACAGGCACTTGGTCCATAATATTCCGAACAAGAACTTCTGCCTCATATTTCGTTTCTTCATAATAATTTTTAAATTGGTCTGGCCTGATAAGTTCATGCTCGTATAATTTACCTTCCCTCCTTCCAGCCACATAGGCTGTACTAAAATACGTATATCTTTTTAAATTTGGCAGGCTTAATACATATTCGTTTACATTCCGTGTTCCATCTACATTTACTAAATAAGCTATGTTTTTAGGTACAGCTAAATCATAAATGGCAGCTAAGTGAAAAAAATGGGTAATATTTTCCTTGTTGAAACCGCTTTCTTTTTTACTGATGTTCAGCCCAGGTTTTGTGATATCCCCTTCAATAAGGATAAATTGATTTTCATCTAAGTGGAGATCATTGATTATTTTTAATCGTTCATTCACAGCCTTATGCCACTCAGACGGCAATACTATGGCAATCAATTGATTAAAGGACTGATCTTGTTTTTTCAACTCCCTTATTAATTGATTTGAGATAAATCCTGGAAAACCGGTAAAAAAATAAACATGCCTCATTGATTCACGCCCTAACATCTTCTTTTCACTATTGTAAGAATATTTAGAAAAATATGTCAACCATTTATTGTTATAGAACAAGAAAAAGCAGGATTTACACCCTAATTGGGTTCAATCCTGCTTTTTCTTAGTTAACGTTCATGCTGATCCATTGGATTATATAGCTCGACAGAAGGATTTTTGTCTTGGAACCAGCGTAAGGCAAAGTCATTTTCAAAAAGGAATGCATATTGATCATAGCGGTCTCGAACTAAAAGACTTCTAGAACTTGAAAGCTTTTCATCGACTTTTTCACTTGTCGTCCAGCGAGCAATCTTGTCACCCATTCTTTCCATGATGACCTCTGTGTTGTATTCATTTTTCATACGATGCTCAAATACTTCAAACTGCAACTGTCCGACTGCTCCAAGAATATAGGATTCAATCCCAACTGTTTTAAATAACTGAATGGCACCTTCCTGTACCAACTGGTGAATTCCCTTGTGGAAGTGCTTTTGTTTCAGTACGTTTTTGGCACTGACACGTACAAACATTTCAGGTGTAAATTGAGGCAATCGCTCAAATGAGAATGCTTCTTTTCCTGAAGTTAATGTATCGCCAATTTGATAAGTTCCTGTATCATATAATCCAATAATATCTCCTGCTACTGCCTCAGCAACATTGTTTCTTTCCTCAGCAAGAAATTGTGTTGAATTATTTAGTTTCATTGGTTTGCCAGTTCGGCTCAATTGGACAGTCATTCCTCGTTCAAATTTTCCGGAACATATACGTAAGAATGCAATTCGGTCACGGTGCATTGGATTCATATTAGCTTGTATTTTAAATATAAATCCTGAGAAAGTATCCTGAATCGGTTCAACTGGACCTATGGAAGAAGGCCGAGCTTGAGGTTTTGGCGCAAACTCTAGATACGTATCCAAAAATGTTTGAACACCAAAGTTCGTCAGAGCACTCCCAAAAAATACAGGAATTAATTCGCCATTTCGTACTTTTTCTCGTGAGAATTCATTGCCTGCTTCATTTAACAAGAGAACTTCTTCCAATGTTTGCTCATATAAAGGAGATTCAACAATATAATGGTCTCCTGCTACTTCACCTTCATTGTTTAATTTCAGATATCGTTCTTCATCCTCGGCTTTAAACATTTCAATCCGGTTGTAATAGCGATCATAGATCCCGAGGAAGTCTTTCCCCATCCCGATAGGCCAGTTCATTGGATAAGACTCTATTCCAAGTACCTCTTCCAGCTCAGCCAATAGCTCTAGCGGTAATTTACCTTGTCGGTCCATTTTATTAATAAATGTAAAGATTGGAATGCCTCTCATACGGCAGACCTTAAATAATTTCAGTGTCTGTGCTTCTATCCCTTTGGCTGCGTCAATAATCATAACCGCGCTGTCCACTGCCATTAACGTACGATACGTATCTTCACTGAAATCTTGGTGCCCTGGTGTGTCAAGGATATTAACACGCGTCCCATTATAATCAAACTGCATAACACTGGACGTTACAGAAATTCCACGCTGTTTCTCAATTTCCATCCAGTCACTTGTCGCGTATTTCCCCGTTTTACGTCCTTTTACAGTACCCGCATCACGGATTGCGCCTCCAAATAACAGCAATTTTTCTGTTAATGTTGTTTTACCTGCATCCGGGTGAGAAATAATCGCGAAGGTTCTTCTTGATTCAATCTGTTCTTTTAAATTAGTCATGTGAGCCATCCTTTTATATATAGTGAAACTTTCTGACAACTATTCATTTTCTGGTATCTCCAATCATACATCAAAGCTAGCTAAATGCACTAAAATTGCTATTTGATCCCCAAACCTATTTAGAGTGGTGATCCCTATATAATTGGAATCCTTAAATACATCTTATCAACTATACCATGTAGAAAATTAATATGTGAATAGGCGAACCATAAGTTTTAATCAAACAGTCATATTTTCTCATATGTAGTGAATCACAGTCAATTCGAGTTCATTCAAGTATTTCATCAACTATTTGGGCAAAGTAAGTTTACATAAAAAAAACGAGCAATAATGCCCGTTCCTTAAGCTACTTTTTTTCTATTCGTTAATT
Source organism: Pradoshia sp. (assembly GCA_045605505.1). Classification (GTDB taxonomy): domain Bacteria; phylum Bacillota; class Bacilli; order Bacillales; family Pradoshiaceae; genus Pradoshia. Next base: position 4,751 of record JAZUQD010000124.1, on the reverse strand, counting down.
TCTTTGTTATATAACTGATCACAAGTGGTGCAGCTGCAGCAATGACTCTTTTTAAGATTTTATTTTTCAAAATAATCACCATCCTTATCCTTTCTTTACCCGTATTTCTTGGAAGATAATCACACGATTAAGCATGATTTACCTCAATTGAATAAAAGAGCCTATCAGAAAAGTGAATAATTTCACATACTTATTGATTAATTAAAGAAGTCATAGTAGTTTATTAAATGGACATTTTTTCATCACAGGAGGATTTAACATCATGGAAGAACAAGGATTACAATATTTAGTTGCCCTTGCCAATAAAAAGAAAAGGTTGTTAGACCATTTCCCACTCCATTATTTCTTAAGAGCAATGATGGCAGGAATTTTTGTAGGTTTTGTTATCATTACCTGCTTTAGAACAGGAGAATATTTCAGAGTAGCGGACTCACCTTTCGCTTACCTATTCCCTGCACTTTTCTTTGGAATTGCATTGATTTTAATTATTTATGGCGGTGCAGAGCTCTTTACGGGTAATACAGCTTATTTCACTGTTGCCTATATGCGTGATGCGGTTACACTAAGAGATTTAGGTCGAAACTGGGGCGCTTGCTATCTTGGAAATGCTGTTGGAGCCATTTTCTTCGCTGTTTTATTTTATCTTACAGGTATATTCAGCCACATTCCAAATGACCATTTAATGCATGAAATTGTATCTTATAAAATGCATGGGTCTGTTACAGCTTTATTCTTTAAAGGGATCCTTTGTAACTGGCTTGTTTGTTTAGCTTGTTACTTGCCTAGCCAGGTAAAAGGTGACGGAGCTAAAATGGCAATGATGATTGCAGTCGTATTTTTATTCTTCTCATCAGGTTTTGAGCATAGCATTGCGAATTTATCTTTATTCTCAATTGCATTAGTCTCTCCACACCCTGATACTATTACAATCGGAAATGCCATCTACAATTTGATTCCAGTTACGTTAGGTAATATTGTCGGTGGAGCGATTTTTGTAGGAATGTTATACCAATTCTTAAGTAAATCAAGCACTAAGCTTCAATTACAGGATAACATGAATAAAATCACGGAAATCACAGAGAAAAAGGAAAATATAAAATAATTCATACTTAAAAACAAACAGAAAAAGACCAATTCATAAAAATGTGAATTGGTCTTTTTTCATTCAACTCATGACTGCCTCTTTATGGATGTGAATCATTTGATAATCCTCTCCATCAAGTGTTTGCTCCAATAAATGAACTAAATGATAATGATGAGTGAAAAAAATCACCTGAGTCTTTTTAGATAATTCTTTTAAAATAGATAATGTGATTTTTGATCGTTCATTATCAAAGTGAACTAAAATGTCATCCACGATAAACGGAATAGGCTCATTTTCTTCGCAATATTTTTCAATACTGGCCACCCTTAAAGATAAATATAATTGGTCTTTTGTCCCATCACTCATCGCTTCAATTCCAATTTTTTCGTTATTCCTAAGACCCATCAGAACTTCTTCATCCTTATCATTATAATCAACGATTAATCCGTCAAACGAGTTCAAGGTTAATTTCGCAAACAGGCTGGACGCTCTTGTAAGGATTGGATTTTGATTCACGGACCGGAAATATTCAATTCCTTTTTGTAATACAAAAGAGGCCATTTTCTTTTGCACAAATTGATCTGTCAGATCAGCCAGTTCTGCTAGAATACTTTCTCTTTCTTCTGCTGCCTGAACGGCTGCATACGAATTACCTTTAATTTTTTCTTCATATTCTTTTCTGCAAACACCAAAGATTTGGTTTTGTTCGGTCCTTTTCTCTTCCAGTTCTATCAGTACTGCCTTCAACTCTGAGATTTCACTTTCAATGAAATCTAAATCCAATTTAGATATTTCTTCTTTCATTTCATCGATGGACAACCCATTACCTATTTCCAGTAATAGTTTTTCAAGATGAGTAATCTCTCCTGTCAACTTCAGCTTTTGCTTATACTTTTCTTCAACGACCTGCATTTCCTCAACGGTCGTTGCCCCTGCTGCCTGTAATAATTCCTGAAGGCTTCCCAGTGCTATTTTCTTCTTATCCAATGCTAATTTGTATTCATTCTTTCTTTTTTCTAACTGTTCCTGCCATTCAATTTGATTTTGTTTACATGTTTTCTGTTCCTGTAACCGATTGGATAAGTCATAGACAAAAGATTGGATATTCAGCGGTTCAGACAACTGTAGAGTTTTCGCAATATGATGAATTGAATCCAAATAATCTTTTACAAATGACCGGCTGGCTCTAGCCTTGCTATCAATATCCGCCCATTCATCATATGTGCTTGTCAGTTCATCATATTTATCAAGCAGCTCCACTGTATAATCAATAGTTGCATTACTTCCAGCATGCAATGGGATAGTAGCATCCTCCCACATCTGCTTCCAATGGACTAATTCCTGTTGTTTATTCTCGAGCTCGTTTTTGACCAATTCAAGGTCTGCTGCCTTGCCCATCCACTCTTTCTCCAATGACTTTTTCTCATTCATTCGCTCTGCTTCCAACTGAATCGTTTTAGTGGCTTCTCTGATTAAATCTGTAAGAGTCCATTCCGTTACTTTTGTATCCAGTGGAGTTACCTGTGATAGGGCATCAAATAAGCGGCTTCTGATTGCCGATCGTTTTTCTGTCATCTCATTCCACAGTTTTTGTTTCTTCTTATATTCGCCTTGGTTTTGTTTAACCGCCGTATATTTTCTTACCCATTCTTTCATTTCAATTGGCAATAATGGCTTAATACCGAACGGTTCCCATAGCTCGTTCCATTTCTGAAAAAACTGATGGATTTTACATTGAAGTTCTTTCAATTCTGTCTCAGCAACAGCAATTTTATTTTCGGATCTCTTGATATCCTGCAATGATTTATTCTTCATTCCAACTTTTGCTGATTCTCGCCACATGATATCTGAAAGCTCGTCCGTTGTTTTTAAATCATGCTCGAATTTATCTTCCAGCTCTTGCTGGCTGCAATATTCCTTGAATACTTCCTGATCACTGGTTTCCCCTTTCAGTTTACGCTTAATTAAGCTCCACCCACGGTCGCGAAGTTGTCGGGTTTTTTCTAAATCGTCTTCGGTTGGGATAATGGACAGGGCTTCTAGTTCAGCAATCGATTTTTCCGCTTCTAAAATTGTCGTCCTCTCAACTGCAATACTGCGTTCAAGATTTATTTTTTCTTCATTAAATGTTTCGAGCTGATCGATGTAATGGTGAATGGTCTCTTCCAGAACAGAAACATAAAAAGAGTCAAATTCTTCTACAGAACCCTTCCATAGAGGTAAATAGTTCAACTCTTCCAACGTTTTTTCTTTAAGATCCTTCATTTCCTGTGTTAAAACATCAATCGTATTTTCAATATTTCCTTCTATCTGGGCATGGTCCACAACAAGTTTAAGAGTGCTAATATCTTTTAAATCTCCAAAACCTTCCCACTCCGCATGCCTTGAAGCAACTGTATCCTTCAGAATTTGAAGCCGTTTGTTTATTTCTTTTATGGCTTCATGTAGAATCCCATATTGCTTATAGAGTGTACGGATTTTTTCTTTACGAGAAAAGGCAATTCTGAATTTCTCCATATTGACGCTATCAATGCCACTATAGCCGAGCATATGCAAGATATCGTTAATTCGATTAATCGCTCGTTCTGCCTTTGCATCATAAACATGCAGATCTTTATTCTCTTTCTCAAATGCGCCAATATTGCTTAAAAGAGCGTGAATCATGGACTCGCATCGTAAAAGTTCTTCATCAATCACCAAATTAGAGAGCTTTTCTTCAAGGGCCGTTATTTCAGTTTTTGAAATCTTAGCATTTTCATCGGCATGTTTTAACTCATTCATACTATTTTCTCTCTGTATATTAAAATCAGATGGCAAATCAGGTACTTCACAAAAACTCTCTAATTGCTCTATTCGTGTGTCCCTTTCTATGAGAATAGGGGCAGCTTGGTTCAGCTTGGACAATTTCTTCAAAGTTGCATCTACCTGTAGGTATTCACGTTTCAAATCCTCCAACTGTTTCATACCATGATGGTAATCATCCTCTAACTGCTTCCATTGACGTGCGAGCATTTGTGACTCATTCATTCGCCGTGTCAGCTCTTTTTCTTTCTTTAGTAATTCATTAATCTTTGGTTTTGATCCGCCCGATTTATATAATTCTTTACTTTCCGAGTCAAATTCCTGCATAATTTTCTTTACGGCATTAATACCAGAAGCCGCTGCAAATAAACTTTCTCCAACATTTCCATCTGACTCAAGCAAGGCTTCTCCGCCTTCCCGCAGAGTTTCATGATTGAGCGCAAACATATTGCGAAACGTTTCCTCCGACAACACATTTATATAGGGAATCAAAACAGAATCAGGCAATGCTTCTCCTGACTCATTTAAAATAGTTTTTGTTTTTCCTTTTCTTCTAATAAAGGTCAAAGAATCGCCCGCTGTATTGGACAGGCATCCTTTAATACGTAAATTTGAGTTGGCATGGATAAACGAATCCTTCGAATTATGAGGAATGCCATATAATAATTGCGTAATGGAACGCAACATAGTACTTTTTCCGGCTTCGTTATTTCCAAACAAGACATGGAAAGAACGGTCTGGTTGAAAGGTAACTGGAAAATCAGTAAAATGTCCAAAAGCAGTAAGATTTAATTCTTCGAAACGCATTACTTATTTCCCCTTTCCATTTGTAATTCTAGTTTTACCAGTTCCTTAACTTCCCTTA
>JAZUQD010000123.1:0-3874 GCA_045605505.1 Pradoshia sp. | reverse complement strand
TCTGTGGACGAATATTTCAAAAGAGCTGTTTATGAAATTAGAAATCTCATTGGGAGAGAAAGTCTGGGTTCAAATTGAGAATGATGGAACAGTGAAGTATGAGGAAGAGGTCGTCTATGGCAGGTCTTTTGCAGACAGTGCATTAGAGGAAGCCATTCTGTATGTTAATTCGCTTGATAATTTGGGACTCGCCCTCAATCAGAAGTCCTTTGCTGATACCTATCGCATTCATACGGGCAGTAATTGGCGCATTACCATCCGCAAGGCTGGATGACATGACTAAGAGTATGAGAGACTATTTTTGATACCAAATTTAAAATAAATACCATCTAGCTTGTTTCTATAAAGGAATAAAAATACCTTCATTGAAATGAAGGAGCAGTAGGATAGTTTCTCTTGAATAAACAAACCAAGCTGATGAGCTCAGCTTGGTTTGTTTAGTTATTCAAAGCTAAATAGGATTATTTAATGCGAACCTTTGCTGATCCTGAAACCTTTTTGTAAACACTAGCGATATGAGCAAAATCAATTCAAATGCATTGGTGATTGCGTCGCTTTTAATAGGGATATCAATCATACTTCCTGCTGTCATAAGGGCAGTTCCTACGAACATCCAGTACCAGCCAGTCTTTTTCCAAAGGATAATGGAGGAAACAAGTAGGGCGAAGGTGACCATTAAAATCATGATTGGCGGCCCTTGTGGTGAATTGGTTGAAGAATAGCTTAAAATACCATAACGTTCTTCTGCTTTTAGCGAAAGATTCCACACAACCGTAAAAAGCTCTATTAACACCGCAATCAACGTAAATCCAGCAGTAACGAGTAAGGCTGTAGTTGTATTTACCCACTTCACCCTGGTTTGCTTGAGTACATCCCAAGAAAATAAAATTAACAATGGGGTAAAAATCGCATGCATCCAAAAGCGAGCGGCATTTAAATTCTCTAAAACATTTCCCTTGCCAATCCATTTTCCAATGGCGAGGACACTATTGTCGTATAGGAGTGCGAAAATAACTAGGATTAGTACATTCGATAATATCCCAATGCCGCTTTTTTTGATGGACATTAGCATCATAACGAGTAATCCAGCATAAAAAATAGCAAATAATATATATAAAAACGTATCCATAATAAACCTCCTTGTCCTTAACCATTGCCTAAAATAGTAAGAGCTTAAACATAGGAGATATATTTTGGAGATTTTGTGTAAAGTTCCTCCAATTTATCATTCGATTAGAGATGGATTTTTGAATATATAAAGAAAGAGGATATCCGACCTGGATATCCTCTTTAAAGCTACTATCTTATGAAAATTACTCGTTGACCTTATACGTAAAATAATCAAAATCCGCATGCTTTCCTTCACCAGAAGTATCCTGGCATTGCATGCCTACAAAGGCTCCGGTGAAGAATCCTCCGCCTCGGATATAATCATCCGATAGTTTATGTGAATAGAAGGTTATCGGAAACTCTGTCCAGGTTTCCCCGTCAAATGAGTAAGCATAGCGATAGGTGTTTGTTTGGACTTCGGACTTTATATAAACATACTCAACATGATCAGGTACTGGAATTTCCTTACCTCTGAGCGGTTGTTCAAAGGTAAAATTATCGCATACCGTTAAATCTAGAACTCTTCCTTTTTCTTCATGCCATGTAACTTGAAGAGCGGTCCAGTTTTCCGTATTGTAATAGTTTACTAAGCCTGCAGCCTGCTGGAATGTTTCCGGTTGGAAGGCCACCTTCGTTTCAGCGGTAAAGTTAAAATGCTGCCAGCGCCTTGCCACAAAAGCCTGTGTGAATTTTGAAGTGAGTGATTCTTTGCCGTGCAAGCGTAAATGTCCTGGGCGATCATCTAGCGAGAGAATATCTTCTCCCAGCGGAATCCGTAATGTTTGGAAGTTAAGGTGTAATGACTTTTCGTTAAAATCATCTTTTTCAGGATCTTTATCCCATTTTACTTCTTCCATATTAGGTCCATCTATTTCGAAGGAAGGCTGATTACCGCCAACTACATAGGGCCAATCGTTCTCCCAGGTTAATCGTTGAATCGCTGTTTCACGGCCGAGCGGGCAAAATCCTCTTGGATCAAGCAATGCATCATTTTCTTTAGGAAGAGGGCGTCCGGTTAAATGGACTAAGAACCATTCATCTGTATGTGTGTGAACGATGGAAGCATGGCCCGCTTTTTGTAATGGGTTTCTTGGATATGGAAACGATGTAATTAGTGGATTTTCCGGATGAACTTCATATGGACCATCAATCGTCTTTGAACGGGCTATGGTTGCCTGATGATCATATTTTGTTCCACCCTCGGCTGTTAAAAGATAATAGTAGCCATTCCACTTATATAAATGCGGAGCTTCCGTTAACTTAATGTCTGTTCCTTTGAAAATGATCTTTTTGCTACCAATCAATTTTTTCTCTTCAACGCTATATTCCTGAAGAACAATCCCATAGAAAGCGTGATTTCCAAGACGATGATCCCAAACCATATTAACAAGATATTTTTTGCCGTCATCGTCATGAAATAAGGAAGGATCAAAACCTGAGCTGTTAAGGTGAACGGGATCAGACCATTCACCATCAATGGTTTCACATGTACTGAGATAGTTATGACTGTCTTTCCACTGGCCGTCCGTCACTTTTACATCCGTATAAATCAACCAAAACTGTCCGTCTTGATAGGAAAGGGCAGGCGCCCATATCCCGCCGGAATCGGGGTTGCCCGTCATATTCAGTTGGCTTAACCGATTTAATGGACGGGATACCAATGTCCAATTTTTTAAATCCTTTGAATGATAAATCCCTACTCCCGGGAACCATTCAAATGTAGAAACGGCAATATAATAGTCATCGTTTTTTCTGCAAATACTTGGATCAGGATTAAAGCCAGTTAAAATAGGATTTTGGATTTTCATAAGTGTGCCTCCTTCATTTATATAAAAATATAGCGCTTTCACAACTGTGAAGACTGGGCTGACTTAGCAAAAGAAAGACGCTAATTTTGATGCACCAATGGATAAGCTTGAATACTTTGATGGAATAAATCATTGTTTAAGAAATGTTCGGTTGAAAAAGCAGCGACGCCGAGAGCGCATGCATGGCTCGCTAAACTTGAGTAATGGATGTGTAAATCTCTTTGATGATTAGATAAGGAGTGGTTTTGAATCGTTTCTACTAATGAAGAATGCAGCCATTTTTCACAGACAGCCAGGCGATTACCGAGTATGACTTGATCTGGGTTGAATATATTAATGATATTATTAATGCCAATCCCAAGAGATTTCCCGATCTCATTGAATAATTCAATTGCCACAGGGTCCTCATTTTCTGCTAGGTATATGAGGTGTTCGAGCGTAATGGTTGGATCATTCATCGCTACTTTTGCCTGATTAACTAATGCCCTTTCTGATGCATATAATTCCCAGCAGCCATGGTCACCGCAACGGCATTTTTCTCCGTTTCTTTCAATTGTCATGTGGCCAAGCTCACCTGAGAGTCCATTGTTACCTTGATAAAGATGGTTATCAAGAATTAGGCCACCGCCAATACCAAATCCAATACTTACGTATATCATGTTTTTGAAGTCTTTCCCTATGCCGAATTTTTTCTCACCATATACTCCACAATTTGCTTCATTCTCTACTTTGACAGGTACACGGTATTTCTTTTCAACTAAAATTTTTAAATCGACATTTTTCCAGTTTAAGTTGGGAGCCATCAAAATTTTCCCGTCTGTACCGACTGTCCCTGGCACACCGATGCCAATTCCCACTAATCCATAGGGGCAATCAGGAATGGAGGCAATCATACAATCAATCATTCTATAGAGTTCTGTTTTAATTTCTTCATAGGTTAAATCGTGAAAGTTTTT
>JAZUQD010000122.1:0-4193 GCA_045605505.1 Pradoshia sp. | reverse complement strand
TGGGCCAGCGGCAATCGCAACGATAAAGAACATAATTAACATAGTTAAAGAGATTGCTACAGATGTATCTCTAAGGAACCCTAAACTTCTTGGTACTCGAATCTCTTCTGTTGACTTAGCTCTATTACCTGCTCCTTTACCTACCAATCCAGCAACCCAATATCCGAATGAACCAAAGTGACCGATTGCAATATCATCCGTACCTGTAATCCTTCTAACAAACGGCTGTAGCAAGGCTGGGCTTAAAACCATTAATAATCCTAGAATAAGAGACCCCGTAATAATTAAAACGACTCCATCCAGTCCGCCTGTCGATAATACGACTGCTAACAAACAAGCCATAAACATAATATGGTGTCCTGTTAAAAATATATATTTAAATGGAGTGAAGCGAGCTAATAGGATATTAACAACCATACCTAACAACATAATTAGAGCTGTTTCAGTACCAAAAGCATTTTGAGCCATTGCAACGATCGCTTCGTTGTTCGGGATAACTCCTTTTATATCGAAGCCCTTCTCTAACATTTTTCCAAAGAAATTGAGTGAACCCGTAATGACAGCTGCACCAGCACCAATAATGAGGAAGCCCATAATTGTCTTCAATGTTCCAGATACAACCTCGGTAGCTGCTCTTTTCTGCAGCAATAAACCAAACAGAGCGAATAAACCAACCAAAATTGCTGGGGTGCTTAATATATCTATAATTAAATCCATTTTATATTTCCTCCAGATGTTTCTCTAAAACCATTTTGATTTCCCCGACATTGAATAGATTAATAAGCGGAATGACTTTTCTACCGTTCCCTTCTAACTGTTCCATGATTTCTGGTGAACCAATATAGTAATCTACTGTCTCTGTTTTAGCGGAAGCTAAATCAGTATGACTTACTTCTGCCTCCCTATTCATTTCCTGCAAAGCTTTCTTTACATTCATTTCTGTGATGAAACTACTCCCTAACCCATTGCCACAAACAACTAATATTTTCATCATGCTTCCTCCTAATGAATTGATGTAAGTAATTGACTTAAAAATTCTTCCTCGGATTTAGAATGAATTAGTTTGTTAACATTCGTTTCGTCACCTAATACAGCGGCTAATTCAGATAGGGCTCCAAGATGTGATTGATCATCGACCGCTGCTAACACGATGATCAGTTGAACTTTATGACGCTCTTTATCCGAAAACCATACCGGTTCTTTCATCACTAGAATGCTTAATCCCAACTGCTTCACACCGAATTCTGGTCTTGCATGGGGTAAAGCGATATTAGGACCCAGTACGTAATAAGGTCCAATTTCCTTGGTGTTATTGATTATTTTATCTACATATCTCTGTTCGATAGATCCATCTTCCAACAAGGGAGCAGCGGCTAATTGTATAGCATCTTCCCATGTTTCTAACTGGTCTTTGAATTGAATGAGATTTGGTTTTAGAATCTGATCTAACACGATTCACCCTCTTTCTGGACTCGCCTGGATGAGTTATTACCCAATCATATAATTCTACTTGCCAATATATTCCCTCTATCTTTCTAAGATTTATTTAGGACATCTTATCGTGCTCCACGTCCAGCTCCTTTAAAAATACCAACCCTCTTTTCTTAAAAGGATAGAATGCAACTACACCGCAAAAGGATAGAATTAGATATTAATTACCACTACCAATAATCCACCCGCTTACTTACTTTAAAGGGCACTATATACCATACTGATTTTTAGTAAATTATTTACTGGATATCCTTTTTAAAGATTAAGATTATTTCTATTAATTATCATGCAGTATTCCATTTAGAATACAAAAAAAGCCAGTCTTAGACCGGCTTTTTCTGTCGATTATTATAGGCTGCTGCTTCGCTAAAAGGGCTTATTCTACTTCCCCTTCAAAACGAATCAATGGGCAAGTCGTCCAATCATAATTTTGCACTTCTTCCCACGTTTTGAAATAAGCCTGTAGTGATTCAGTGATCATTAAATTGCAATATTCATCTTTTTCGTGGAAGACAAAAATAGGTTTACCAATTGCATAAGCTAATCCAATCTCAAACATGGTTCCAGAATCAGTTTCATCATAGATCGCGAAAATGAAATCAGCATCTTTTACATTGTCTACATCATTTTTAAAAACGACATCTCTCCAAGGCTGCGTATTATACACATAATCTTTATATTGATGTTCTCTCGGACTAAATACTTCGAAGCCCATATTTCGTAGTACTTCTTCTGCTTTCGATAGTCGTTGTGCCTGATTATCATTAAACCAACCACTTGCTAAATAAATCTTTTTGCCTTTTAAGTTCATGTTGTCCCCCGAATAGTTATTATATTAACAGAGGAATTATATTTTAATACGAAACAAATAACAAGCATGGGCCCGCTATTAATTTAAATAAAATATTGGCAATCGTTATTCTTTAGTTTATTTAATTTTCTATCTAATAATAAATAAAACTCGCAATAATATAGTAAACATAAAGTAAATAACTAATTGTGACTAAGCAAATCGAACAAATATTGATTAATCTTGAATGTCCTTTTCTTTTAATGTGACGATAGATAAGCAAGAAAAGAAGTAGAATAATCAATTCTACAGAAAATGTTAGATAGTAATAGTCTCTTATAGACTCTCCTCCTCCAATGTACATACCTGTACCTACTAGAGAAATGCCTACAAATCCATATATCCCCATCATATTTTCCAGCTTGCTATTCGTCACATTTACCGTTTGAATGGGAAAGAACGCTATACCTAATACCATGAGACTTATCAAAATATCAAGTAAAAATAGTAACACGATTGAATCTCCTCTTCTTTACTCATTACATTTTAATAGTATATCGCCATTTCCAAAACTTTCAAATTTTATTAAAAATTTACTTGAAAAATTCAGAATAATCATAGATAATCAAATTATTGATAGTGCCACTATCAAAAAGCATCAAGGGGGATGATTTCATGTCAAATTCAATACCTACGCATTGGGATAAAGAAGTAGATGTTATTGTTTTAGGGACTGGTGGTGCTGCATTGACAGCTGCTGTGGCCGCTTCTGAAAGCGGTTCCAAAGTCCTTGTGTTAGAAAAAACCCATCAAATCGGGGGTACAACTGCTTTTTCAGGTGGAGTTCCTTGGATTCCCTTAAACCCTTACATGAAAGAAAAAGGATTCGAAGATAACCGTGAGGATGCTATTACCTACATCAAACGCTTAGCACTTGGCCGAGCGGATGATCATATGATTGAAACGTTTGTAGATAAGGGCCATGAGATCATTACATTTTTACGTGACCATACGCCCGTTAAATTTGTTTCTCCAAACTCCTATCCGGAATATTATGCCCGTATGGATGAGGCGTTAAAACACGGAACACGTTCCATGGATCCTGCACCATTTGATTTAAACGAAATTGGCGAATGGGGTCCGTTAGTACGTCAAAATCCTCTCTTCCCTCCTTTAACATTAGAAGAAGGTGGTGCGGTTGGAGGAATTGACTTCCAGTTAGTTGCAGACCGAATGCAAAATAATATTGTCACTATGGGTCGTTCATTAATTGCTTCTCTATTTAAAGCCTGTTTGGATCGTGGGGTAGAAACCTTAATTGAAACAGCTGGTAAAGAATTAATTATGGATGAGGATGGACAGCGAGTTATCGGGATTGTCGCTGAAACAAAAGATGGTGAAGTTTTACGTTTTCACGCAAGCAAAGGAGTTATTCTTGCATCTGGCGGATTTGAATGGAACAAGCAATTAGTCAAAGCCTTCTTAAAAGCAGAGTTCACTCATCCAGTCACACCTCCTGGCAACGAAGGAGACGCACTGATGATGGCTATGAAGGCTGGTGCAGCGCTTGAAAATATGAGTGAAGCATGGTGGTACCCAGCAATGGTGGATCCAACATTTGAATATGAAGATAATGTAATGGCGCAGCTCGGTGGGGGTCGTAATGGTCCAAATTCTATTATCGTCAATAAATATGGACGTCGATTCGTACATGAAGGAACAACCTATAACGATATGCCAAGAGCATTCTTTAATTATGATCCAGTAAAAGTCGAGTTTCCAAACAAAGGACCAAACTGGATGATTTTCGATCAACAACTAAAAGATAGCCAACTAATCATTACAATGGCGCCTGGTGAGTCTGCACCGGAATGGGTGGACCAAGCGGATTCCATCCGTGGACTGGCAGAAA
>JAZUQD010000121.1:0-1646 GCA_045605505.1 Pradoshia sp. | reverse complement strand
ATGATGTTCATCCAATATTCGAACAAATCCAGCTTGGTCTCCCCTAGGTGAAACATCTAAATGCCCGTTCCCGTCTGTTGTACCAATAAACACAAACGGGGATTTGCTTATGAAATGCGCACAATGATCATCCAATCGGTTAATCACTTTATTTTGTACTAGTTTACTTGGTTCTCCGATAAGGGCACGCAGTTCATCTGCCTCTGTTATAATCTGATCGAACATACAATCCCCCCTTTATTATTTAACCAAATAGGTTTCAGCCAATTCCTGATTCAAATAGCGGGCCATACCTGGGGAAAATCCGCTTTTTTATAAAATTCTATGTTTCCGACTATCGATATTCAGTGAATACAGGATACTGATTTCAACGTTAATAGAGAGTTAATGATTAGCTATTCCATTACCCTGTTCGTCTTTATGGACTACAAGATCATAAATTGCTCCATTAAATACACCATCTGATAGCGCTCTACCAAAACCAATTAGTCGATCTTCTTTAAAAGCAATGGCAACATGCGTACTTATTGCGAAAACTTGGTCAATCACATCAATAGTATGCTTATTCCAGCCGACAGATTGATAGACTTGTTGCATAGACTTTGCATATATGGAGTTATAATTTACTTTGATTTCTATATCCACACCCATCACTCCGCATCCGTTCCGATCATAAATCGCTATGTTTCTATGTCCATTCTAATATTAAGTTGACTATGCTACTGATCGTTTATCTTTTTTCAGCACTTCCTCGATTTACAGCTTTCCGATTCGAGCAAATAGCTTCTGCCACCATAACAAAATACTGCTTAGAATGGGGTACAAACTGTTCTTTACTGATTATTTCCTTAAACCAATTTTTCCCTCCACTAGAATTCTGCTTATAACCTTCAATCTCCAAATAATCTGAATCTCCCTTATAAAAATTAATAAAATCATATAATCGAGCTTTTGCCATTCCAGATACTTCTTCTGGCTGCAGGATAAAAGTCTCCATAGGTTCTCTCATTTCATAAAGAAAAACATGGCTTAATTCATGGTCTTTGATTTTCTCTGTTTCTATTACATTAGGAACCATACCAAGGCTGTTTAGTTGATTATAGGTAACATTTAATCCAAGTTCCTCATTAACTTCTCTTACACCATCAGCCACCGTTTCATTTGAAAGAATATGTCCCGCTGCAGTTATATCGTAAACATTAGCAAAATCTTTTTTTAAATGACTTCTGAGTTGAAGATACACATATTCTTCATGATTTTCTTTCCCAATCACATAACATTGAAAGGTTTGATGCCAATACCCTTTGTTATGAACTTCTTCGCGTGTGGCTACCCCAATCGCAGATCCTGATTCATCAAAAATAGTTAGCATTTCTGTTTCCATACACATACACACTACTTCCCATAAATTTACTTTCACCTTTATTATATACCTAGCAATTCTATGTAGTCTAGATGGAAAATGGAAGTATTTTCATAATAATCAATTAGCTATTCCTTTGATTATCTGTTTAATAAAACCAAAATAGGGAAAAGTGCTATATATCATTAATTAAGGAGTTGGTTTGATGGAACCATTATATACAGCAACTGTCACATCCACTGGCGGCCGAGAAGGACATGTAAAATCTGAAGACGGGATTATA
>JAZUQD010000120.1:0-16961 GCA_045605505.1 Pradoshia sp. | reverse complement strand
GAAAGTGGTGGATACATTCCTTATTTAGTGTCTTATTTAGAGCAAAATAGAGGGATAAAAGAAGCTGAATTTAATAACCATGGTGTTCGTGGCAATCGAACAACGGATCTCTTAGAAAGACTGAAAACACCACAATTAATGATGGATATCCAACAGGCAGATGCCATTGTGATTACAATTGGCGGGAATGATATCATGAAAGTGGTAAAAGACCAATTTACAAATTTAACGATGCAAGATTTTTATCTTGAAGCTAATCATTATGAAGAGAGATTAGAAGAGATTTTTAGTATAATTAGACAATATAATAAGGAAGCGGATATCTATTTTGTCGGCTTGTATAACCCATTTGGGAAATGGATTTCTGCTTTTCAGGAACTTGATATGATTATGGATGATTGGAATAACATCAGTCAGGAAATCGTCACTAGGGATCCTAATGGTTATTTTATACGGATTGATGACGCGTTTTCAAATTCAGACGAAAATCTATTATACAAAGAAGATTATTTTCATCCGAATGACAGGGGTTATGAAATCATTGCTTCACGAATATATGACGAAATGAAAGAGCGTATTAAAGAAAATATAAAAAGTATGAGGATGGCCAATGAGGGGGAGAAGAATGGGGAGAATCTTCAATAAAAATAATAAGTGGCAGCTGCTTTTTTTAGGATTATTAACTATTAATTTAATTGCAGCAAGTATTCTGTTTTACTGGATGACTCGTCCAATAAAAGATGATGAATCATTAAATAAGCTAGCCCAAAACAAGGAAACAGTGGAAATTCCGTTTACTTCAAATAAGGAAGATCTTAATCGAATTATTAATCATTATATTGAGGAAGAAAGCTCGGATAGCCCCATTAAATATGATGTTCTTTTGAAGGAAAATCTTGAATTGTATGGATCATTATCAGCGTTTGGAAGGAATGTCGAGCTTAAGGTTTTATTTGAACCTGTTACATTAGAAAATGGGGATGTGCTTTTAAAGCATGAATCTATTCAAATTGGCGGAATGAGTTTACCGGCAACATTTGTCCTAAATTATATCAATGAAAAATATAAGATGCCTAATTGGGTTATGATCAGACCAAGTGAAAAAACAATTTATTTGGCATTGAGCAAAATGGATTTGAAGAGCGGAATAACGGTTAAAGCAAAAGCGTTTGATTTGAAAAATGATGATATTGAGTTAAGTTTATTAGTTCCAGTAGTATAATTGAAAAAGAGGAATTGTACCATGAATGATGGATGCAGCTCCTCTTTTGTGTTTTGGCTGCTTTCATATAGATTGCTGCTAATGTAGGTATTTATTTAGCTATAGAACAGCGCTAAAAGGTATTAAAATATGAGGTGGTATATGAAGTTTCATCTGTTAGGAGAAAAAACTAAAGTTGAAATAGATGTCTTAGCTCGTGAATATCCGAACAGTTCTGATTACTGGGATGGAAACTGGGTTCTTTCAAATGTGAAAGTTTATATCCCTGGGTATTATGTTGATTTTAATGCGAGTTTAAGAACAGATGACATCAGGGATTTCTTTACTGACTTGAAGGCTATGAATAGGAATTTAGCAGGTAAAGCTATATTGAAAAATTTAGATAGCTTTATACATCTTGAAGGTGAAATGGATAAGTTGGGGCATATCAAATGGTCTGGAGAAACCTGTTATCCAGCAGGAAGCGGTGCTGTACTAACCTTCGAATTCACATCAAATCAATCCTATTTAGAGGATTTGATTAAAGAATTAGAGAAAATAACTTATGAATATTCCGTAATAGGTAATCCATAACAGAGGCAATATGCTTTAGTTAAACAACGGAGAAAGCAAAAAAAGGTGCAGAACCCCAAAAGTTAGAATAAAAAACTAACTTTTGAGGTGTTTTATATGGGATAGTAATAATCTCTTTACGAAAACAAACTTATTTTAAATAAACAAAATCTCCACATCTTTATGATCATCGTCTTTACTTAGGACAGCCATTGTATAGATCTGATCCGGATGGAGGGTAACGGAAAAAGGATTAAGTATTAACTCTTTAGATTTTGAACACTTCACTAATATTTCAATTGTCATGGGAGTTAATCCAAGATAGGAGCTGGGCTTTTTAAAGGCTAAATTAGAAAAAATGGTATCTCCGCCTGTCACGGCAATATCAATTCCATCCGAATCAGGATTGAGATTCAGACAATTTAATTTTGTCTCTTTGCTGGGGAGGGAAAGATTATCCTCCATTAAAAAGAGAGAAGCTTTTTTATCTCCTGTAGCAATGATGGTATAAGGGGTTCCCTCTTTAATTGCTATTTTTCTGCTTAACAAAGCGGTGTGTAACTGACCGCTTGAATAAAGGTCAACTTGATACTTCCCTTCAGGAAGGGATAAATAATGACTGACCGATTTAAAGGGTACATGCCGGAAAATTCTCGTTTCGTTTATATACATATCTATATTTTTTGCAGACGAAAGAGCATGGAAGAATCTCACCTTTCCAATCGTAGAGCGATCTTTACTCTCTTTTTCGGCAGGATTTTGATACCTTAGCTGATTCATAAAATGTAAATGCTGAAGGTAGTAGTTTATAGATAACTCTGGATTGGAGTATTTATAGTACTGGGATAATAAATCGTACTTTTGGGCCTTTCGATGATTGCTTTCTGTATTGAAAGTGGACATTGCTCTCACTCCTCGAATATCCAAATTATACTCTAGCTATATGCAATAAGGCTTAGGCAAGTGTCTAAATTTGTAAAAATCGTAAGCAAACCATTTTCTTAATAGACAAATAAAGGTTAAACTAACTAATACATTAATAAAATGAAACAAAATGGAGGTAGGATAATGGAAAAAGCAATATTTGCCGGTGGGTGTTTCTGGTGTATGGTAAAACCTTTTGATACATTCCCTGGAGTAGAAAGCGTCATTTCGGGTTATACAGGCGGACATAAAGTAAATCCTACTTACGAAGAAGTTTGCGCAGGTACAACTGGTCATGTTGAAGCAGTTGAAATTACATTTAATCCAGATATTATAAATTATAAATCGATTGTCGAGTTATTCTGGCAGCAAATTGATCCAACAGATGATGGAGGACAATTTTGTGACCGCGGAGAATCTTATAAGACAGCTATTTTTTATACAACAGAGGAACAGAAGGAAGTTGCGGAACAGTCTAAACAAGAGTTAGGGAATAGCGGCAGATTTACAAAAGAAATAGTAACACCGATTCTCCCTGCTAAGACTTTTTATCCGGCTGAGGAATATCATCAAGATTTCTATAAGAAAAATAAGGCACATTATGAATCCTATCAAGTAGGTTCAGGGCGTGCTGGATTTATAAATGAGCATTGGAGTGAAAAGAAATGACCAATTATTCTGAGCGTCTAAAAAAATTATCTCCAATTCAATATGAGGTAACACAACAAAACGGGACGGAACCTCCATTCCGTAATGAATATTGGGATCATGAGGAAGATGGTATCTATGTTGACATTGTTTCTGGAAAGCCACTTTTCAGCTCGTTGGATAAGTACGATGCAGGGTGTGGATGGCCAAGTTTTACAAAGCCAATTGATGAACTTGAAATAATTGAAAAAGACGATTATTCATTGAGCGTGAGAAGAATAGAAGTCAGGAGTAATGAAGCAGATTCTCATCTTGGCCATGTATTCCCTGATGGACCTGGTCCAGATGGATTAAGATACTGTATAAATTCTGCGGCCCTAAAGTTTATTCCAAAAGAAGATTTGGAAGCGCAAGGTTACGAACAATATAAAAAATTATTTAAGTAATGGAAACGAGTAGAAGGGTTTATTCTAGTATTTTGATATAAATACTAGAAGGGACGTATATATGGAGTAGCCATATAGCTGGTGTGAAGATGGTGTTGAACCAGAATCATGCCAGCTATTTTTTACATTAAACTA
The DNA here is from genome assembly GCA_045605505.1 of Pradoshia sp. Lineage (GTDB taxonomy): Bacteria > Bacillota > Bacilli > Bacillales > Pradoshiaceae > Pradoshia. The sequence continues at coordinate 13,034 of JAZUQD010000120.1, read as the reverse complement.
GAAAATGAGACAATATTTCTCCGTAAAATAATTTCGTAGAAATAGCTATTCTTGATTATTAAATTTGAATCTCCAAATAACTTTACTACAGGTAAACGGCTGTCAATGATAGATAAAGAGGAATCCATTAGGATATGGATGGAGAATTTGTTTCATTCTTGTAAAAAATAGGAAAAGTGCAAGGTGAATCGTGTTGATATGTAGAATGTTTAATAGGGCGATGAAATAACTAATGGATGTTCGGAAGTTTTTCATAGGATTCTTTAAGGAGGCATATTTATTGAATAGATTTCTTGGAGGTCTACAATAATGGAGAAAAATTTAAATGATGAATTACTTTCCGCCAATGAAAGAGTTATTGGGAGAAAGTATGTCAATAAAGAGCAAATGACAAGTCAATGGGCAAGAAAAATTGATGATTTTATCGTTATCTGTATATATGAGCAAAATTTAAAAAATGAAGCGGATGAGATCAATACCCGTTCTTTGCAGTTGGACAAACAAAAAATCAATTCTTTTATGATTTGGCAGAGGGCATATAAAGATAGTGAAGCCTTATTTATTAACCTGCGTGTAGCAGCTCGAAATCAAATGATCACTCATATTAGCAAGTTTATTGTCGATCATCTTAAAAATAAATATGAAAGTAGACTGCAAGCCAATTCTGGAAGAAAAAATAGTAAAAAAATAATCTATGATGTAGAAAAAGCAGAGGATACGATAGAAAATTTTATTAAGAAGCACTCCTTTCTGGCTGATTTTGCTGTTTGGGATGAATTTTGTATCTGGCAACAGGTGTATTTAACGGAATGGACTCTTGAAGAGATGCAAAAATCAATTGGTCTAAAACAAATGGAAGCATTGAGCAACCAGGAATTGAATCAACTTTTTTATCAATATATATCAAAAAATCTGTCGGTTAATACTGAATTTATAGCTAAATTCAGCGACATCGTGGATGAGTACATATCCGTTTGGATTGATGAAATCATCATCTCTATGGATATGGAAAACTATACGAATGAAAAAATTGAGTCGATGCTTTACATACAAAACACTTCTGATTTATCTCTGCAAACTATACCTCAAAAGAAAGACATGACGTACACTTTAACCATTCAAGATTTTATACAGGTTATGAATAATGCTGCGTATCAAAATGTGAGAGAGGCATTGTATAAAAATAACTTTCGTCAGCTCACTAGCACATCATGGCCGACAACACCTTTATATAAAGGAAATATGGAAGGATTTATACAGTTCAGACCTCCCTTTTCATCAGAGGAATCTGTTGCAGGTTCACTAGAAGACTTAGCTTGGAAACAAGCGAAGGAAGTAAATGATTTAGATGTCGATTTATTCGATGCACTTTGCAGTATTTTTCTTTCCAAAGCCAGACACTCGCAGGACCTTATCGAAATTTATTTTGACGATTTACTGTTGGTGAGAGGTTTAAAGGCAAAGTTAGGGGGTGAAGGGCGTCGGGGTGGGTATGAACATAAACAACGCAAACAAATTTTGGAATCGCTTACAAAAATCCAAAGTTTATGGATGGAAATTGAGAGAGCAATTGTTTATGAAAAAGGAAAACCTCTAGAAATGAAATTGCAAGGACGTACGTTTCTGTTTAAAGATCATACCGGGCAAGAACGCAGAATTTTGGAAATGACCGATACGAAGAAATTCCTTTTTACTGTAGATAAGGTTTTTGCTAAATTTTTATATGGTTCAGGCAGGCAAGTTGCATTGCTGCCCATTCAGACATTGCGTTATAATCCCTATCAACAAACATGGGAAAAGCGTTTAGCCAGGTATATAAGCTGGAGGTGGAGAACGCAAGCTAGAAAGGGAGACTTCTTACAACCGAACAAAATACGTACACTTTTAGATACAATAGGAGAGGAGATGAATATCCGAACACCATCGAGGACGAGAGAAAGATTGGAAAAGGCGCTTGATACGTTGCAAGCGGATGGTGTTCTTGCAGATTGGTATTATGATAAGTGGGAAGAATCAATTGCAGATCACAAAGGCTGGGCACGTTTATGGCTGAATTGTACGATCATTATTGAGCCACCCACTATTATAAAGGAACATTATCACTCGATAGAAAGAGTAAAAAAAACTAAGTTTGTACAGGAAAAACCACTAGGAATGACGTCACTGGAATCGATTGGTGAACAACTTAGAATAACACGGACCAGGCTTCGTTTGACATTGAGTCAAGTAGCTGAGGAACTTGAAGTTTCCCCATCTTACGTTAGTCATATTGAACGTGGAATCAAAATGCCTTCTATTAAACTTCAAAATAGATTAGTGAATTGGCTGAAACGATTTAATTAACCAAAGGAGCTGCCTATAGGTAGCTCCTTTGGTTGTATACAGAGTAATGACTACCATCAATAGAAGTCGTGGTTATCAAGTACGAATGTCGAGGCTATAGAGTACTTCAAAAAGTCAGATAAAAATTTTATCCCTTTAGTTAGTAGGTATGATCAATGGATGAATAAACTTTATACTCCTTAATAATTAAATGATTTTATTTGCACTTTTTTACAAGTACAAAAATGTTGTCTCTATACAATTAGGAGTATAAACCTGGTACCTAGTCAGAAATTTAGCCTCATGTTAAAAAAGAAAATTGTCTTTTGATGGAAGATCTCGTATATGTAGCGGGGACTGTATGATCTGTTAATCATTTTTGAGGTAAGAAAGCAAAACTCCTGATTTAGATGTGAAATTTTAGTGGTTTTAATCAAATGAAATTGAGGTGATTATTGTGACAAATAGTTATAAAACGCTGGAACCATTATTTAATGCTAGTTCAATAGCGGTACTGGGTGCATCTGAGAATAGATATAAAATTGGTTATATTCAATTGAAAGCTCTAATAGACGGGAAATTTGAGGGAGCCATATATCCTATTAATCCTAAAGCAACTCAAATAGAAGGATTAACTTGTTATTCTTCTCTAAGCGAAATACCTGGTCCTGTTGATTTGGCCATTCTTTGTGTAGGTGCAAATCAAATACAGAAAGGGCTCGAAGATTGTGCAGAGAAGCAGGTGAAGGCCGCGATTATATTTGCTTCAGGTTTTTCAGAAGTAGGAGAAGAAGGATTGAAGGTACAAGAGAGTTTAAATGAATATGCCAAGGAGAATGGTATTCGAATCATAGGACCCAATTGCGTTGGCTTAGTAAATACTACAAATGGGTTGATCGGAACGTTCTCACCAGCCATTCTCTCAGTTCCTTTACATGAGGAAAAATCAGTAGGATATGTTTCACAAAGTGGAGCATTTGGTGTGCTTACATATATGGCGGCAGCCCAAAATGGCTTGAGCTTCAATTATTTTGTTAGTGTAGGAAATGAGATGAATATTGAATTCTCGGAAATTGTGGAATATATGGTTCATGATGAGAAAACGAAAGTAATTACCGGTTATTTAGAAGGAGCGAAAAATACAGCTAATCTACGGGCTGTAGCAAAAGAAGCGCTTGACCGGAAGAAACCGATTGTACTTATGAAAACTGGACGCAGTTCAGCCGGCAGTAGAGCAGCTGCTTCTCATACAGGCTCATTAGCAGGTTCAGATGCCATATATGATGCTTTCTTTAAGCAAGCAGGAATTGTCAGAGTAGATGATTATGAGGACATTATTACATTCTCCAAATTATTTTTATCCAATAAGCTACCTCAGGGTAAAAATACGGTTATCATAACCAGTTCCGGTGGAAGAGGGATTAATGAATCGGATCGCTGTGAAGCACTTGGACTAAATGTTATAGCCTTAAATGATAATACGAAAGAAAAGATAAAAGGCTTAATACCATCTTTTGCAAGCGCTTCAAATCCAATTGATCTTACGGCGGCGGCATCCGTTTCTAATCCAGAATTATTTATTGCGCCATTAAGAGCCCTCGTTGAAGATCCAGAGGTGCATAATATCGTCTTAACCGAGTTTCCTTTAGGTTGGGATAAAGACAATGATTATTTAAAAGAATTTATCCAGATATGTAAAAACTCCGACAAGTTTGTGCTTGTGACTACCTTCCCATTGGAAGGGATGTCGGTCCCTAAAGGAACAGCGGAGCTTGAGAAAAATGGGATACCTGTTATCCCAGGCAACTTGAATCCACTTAAAGGGTTAGCTCATTTAGTCGAATATAGCCAATACCTCAAAAAACACCAACAAAGATCACTTCAAGAAGATATTCTTCAAAACACAACACAAGAATTAAACTTTTCTTTACAAGCTGATGCCAATTTAAGTGAATCACAGGCTGCAGATATCTTAGAGCAGTATGGCATTCCAACAACGAAACGTACGGTTACGACCTCTGTTGAAGAAGCGGTTCAATTTGCGAATGAGGTCGGCTATCCGGTCGTATTGAAAGTCGATTCTCCAGATATTCTTCATAAAACAGAAGCAGATGCGATTCGTTTAAATATCGAAAGTGAACAAGAAGTCATACATGCTTTTGAAGAAATTACACTGAATTCAAGGAATTATAACCCAACTGCAAAGATTAATGGCATCTCTGTTCAAGAAATGCTTCCAGAAGGAATTGAAGTCATTATCGGTGCTACGAAAGATCCTGCATTTGGTCCAGTTATCATGTTTGGGCTGGGTGGAATCTTTGTAGAAGTATTTAAAGATATTTCATTTAGAGTAGCTCCTTTAACGCGAAACGATGCGATTGAAATGATTGAAGAAGTGCAGGGATACGCTCTATTGCGTGGAGTACGTGGTCAAAAGACAGCTGACATCAACGCCATCATAGATGTCTTACTAAAGGTTTCTTCCCTTGTCACTGAAGAAAATACACCAATTAAAGAATTGGATATTAATCCGTTAATTGTGTATGAAAATGGCGTAAAAGCAGCTGATGCAATGATTGTTTTGGAAAAAGATATCGTAGAAAAGACAGCAATAAGGGGGTAATAACATGGATTTGGATAAAAGCTTAATTGGATTGACTGGGAACCCGTATATCTTTGTTGTAGAGAAACGACATATTCGCCAATTTGCAGAAGCAATCGGGGATGAAAATCCTTTATATGTAGACGAGGAATATGCAGCTAAATCCATTTATGGCGGAATAATTGCACCACCAAGTTTCCCAATAGTCATCAGTCAGGAAAGTGAAGGTTCGATTGATTTACCGCTTGATTACAATAGGATGCTGCATGGTGAGCAAGAATTTATCTATCAGCGGCCTATACGCTTGGGAGACCGTTTAACATGCCAAACCAAAGTAGCGGATGTGTATGAACGACAAGGGAAAACAGGACAGATGCAATTTTTGGTTTTGGAGACTGAACTGAAGGATGAAGCAGGAGAGGTTGTTGTTATAGGTCGAACAAATATTATCTACCGCTCTTTAGTTAGCGGAAGGGCTTGATGAGGCAATATTCAACGGTTAAAGGAGGAAAGTAAACATGTTGAAATATGAAGAGCTGCAGGAAGGTCAACACTTGGAATCACTAGAAAAAGAGGCTGTGACAAAGGTCCAGTTAGTCAAGTATGCAGGTGCTTCGGGTGACTATAATCCATTGCACACAGATGATGAGTTTGCTAAGAAAATTGGGATGCCGGGCGTCATCGCCCACGGCATGTTGGTGATGGGCTTTTTGGGAGAGTATGTTATGAAACTAGCAGGTACATCGGCTATACCAACTAATTTTAAAATGCGTTTTGGAGCGATGACAAGGCCAGGAGATGCGATTACCTGTTCTGCAATAGTCAAGAATGTCTATCAGGAAGATGAGCAGCGTTTTGTCTCGATATCTCTTATTGCTGAAAAAGGTCCCAAAGAAGTCGTAGGCTCGGGTGAAGCCATTTTAAAATTCATATAAAACAATATTGATTGAAACTAGGAGGTTTTTTGAGAATGGCAGATATAAAAGATCGCTATGCCATTGTAGGCGTAGGAGAAAGCGAGCGTTCAAAAAAATCGGGTACAACTCCCCTCCATTTAGCATTAGATGCAGCACGTGCAGCACTTAATGATGCGGGACTACAAGCTAAGGATATAGATGGCTTTATGAGTTATTCAGAAGGTGACTCTTGTACATCTCATCAATTAGCCACCTATTTAGGGGTACGGCCCAAGTATGTAAAAGACATTTCTGGCGGAGGCAGCTCTACTGAAATGTTAATTGCCGATGCGATTGGTTTAATTGAAACTGGGCAAGTAAATACAGTTTTAATTTATCGCTCCATGAACGGGCGCTCCGGTATTCGTATGGGTGGCGGAGGCTGGGATGTGAATCTGCTCCAATCTGTGATTGATGGCGGAAGCTTCTTAATTCCATATGGTGCTGGTGGTCCAGCACAGTGGTTTGGATTATTCGCCACTAGGCATATGCATGAAACAGGCCTGACTCAAGAGCATCTGGGACATGTCTGTGTTAGTTTCTATGAACATGCACAAAGAAATCCTAAAGCGTTTTTCCACGGAAAGCCATTAACAATGGAGGAATATAAAGAAACACCTTATTTAAGCTATCCATTCAATCGTCATGATTTTTGTCTGGAATCTGATGAAGCGAATGCCATTATTGTTACTTCGGCTGAAAAAGCGAAGGATTGTAAATCTAGACCTGTGTACATTATGGGAATAGAAGCTCGTCAATGCGTTTCGCATGCCCATTACTGGTCAGATCTATCAGAAGTAGCAGCAGACTATGTTGCTCCTGAATTGTATAAAAAAGCAGGTGTTAAGCCGGAGGATATTCAAGTAGCTTCTATTTATGACTGTTATAGCTGGGTCGTTCTTCGCCAGTTAGAAGCTTATGGATTCGCACCGCGTGGTGAAGTCGGTGATTTTGTCGCTGAGGGTAATCTCAAGATGGGTGGAAAGCTTCCTTCTAATACGGCCGGTGGTATGTTATCAGAAGGCTATACCCATGGTATGAACAATGTTCTCGAAATCGTTCGTCAAGTTCGCCATGAATATAAGGGTACAGAGCGTCAAGTGAAAGATTGTGAGCTTGGTATATGTACAGGGTGGGCTGGTCCTGATATTGCCGGTGCTATGATTCTGAGAAATTAGGAGGAATAGATGTGAGTTACCAAAAACCAATACCATTAAAAAACCAAGATAATACTCCTTATTGGGAAGCAGCTGATCGTCATGAATTAGTTCTGCAAAAATGTGAAACCTGTCAATCCTATTCACATCCACCCGGTCCCTCATGTGCCAAGTGTGGCAGTACGGAATTGAGCTGGGAAAGTCGAGGTAGTGACATTAGCGGAAAAATTTATTCTTATGTTGTGTCTTATCGCCCGTTTTTGCCAGGGTTCCAAGACGATTTGCCTCATATTATTGCCGTTATTGAATTAGAGGATGTTCCAGAAGTGAAGATCATCGGCAATGTATTGGAATGTTCTCCGGAAGAAATAAAGATTGATATGCCAGTAAAAATGATGTGGCAAGACATAACGGAAGATCGTGCTCTTCCTCAATGGATGAAGGCGTAAGAAAAGGAGGATTGAACAAATTGGATTTTTCATTTACTAAACAAGAAGAAGCATTTCGTCAAGAAATCAGAACATGGCTGGAGGCTAATTTACCAGATGGTTGGTTAAGTGGTGATTATAAGATCCCGACAGATGAAAAAGAGCATGCCGACTTTTTAAGAAGCTGGCAGAAAACACTTTATGAAGGTGGATTTGCAGCCATTGCTTGGCCTGAAAAATACGGCGGACGTAATGCATCCTTGATGGAGGAAATTGTCTATCATCAAGAAATGGTTCGCGTAAAAGCCCCTGCGCTTATTAATTATGTGGGTATTCATATGGTTGCTCCAACACTCATGCAAATCGGAACAGAAGAGCAAAAGGAAAAATATATCCCAAAAATTATAACTGGTGAAGAAGTTTGGTGCCAAGGCTATTCTGAACCGAATGCTGGCTCTGATTTATCTGCATTACAAACAAGTGCAGTAAAGAAGGGAGATCGCTGGATTATTAATGGCCAAAAAGTTTGGACGAGTTTTGGTCATGTAGCAGATCGCTGCTTTTTATTGGCACGTACAAACCGTTTTGATAAAAAGCATAAAGGCATTACCGTGTTTCTTCTGGATATGAATCAGCCGGGTGTCGAAACGCGACCGATTATTCAAATGGATGGCGCACATGACTTCAATGAAGTCTATCTGAATGATGCGGTCTGTTATGATGCGGATATCGTTGGAGAAGTAGACGAAGGTTGGAGGGTCTCAATCGCACTCATGATGCATGAGAGGACAGGGATTGGAGCGCAAGTATTTACATTAGAACAGCAATTCAATGATTTGGTCCAGCTTGCAAAAGAGGAAAATGAAGATGATGAACCATTAATCAAGAATCCTTTTGTTCAAAAAACGATGGTAGATTTGTATGCTCGTTCCCGTGGTGCTCAATTAAATTATTATCGTAGTTTAACAAAACAGCTAAAGAATGGCCATCCTGGAATAGAAGGATCGATGGATAAATTAATCGTAAGTGAATTGACAAAAGAATTACTGGCCCAATCAGTCTCCATTCAAGGTCATAAAGGAATGCTTTGGAAAGAGGATGCTGTAGTAGGGGATTCATACTGGCAGGATAATTATTTATACTCTTTTGGACAAACAATCGGCGGAGGCACGAGTGAAATTCAAAAGAATACGATTGCTGAAAGAATGTTGGGATTACCGAAAGATATGGGGCGTTAAGAAAAGCGGAGGTGAAGAGTGGATGGATTTTTCACTAAATGATGAACAAGAAATGTTTCGTGGCTATGTGCGCAAATACTTAGATAACGCTGGTCAAACAAAAACCGCTAGAGAATTCACAAATGGGGAGACAAACTCCTTGCACACCGTACGAGCGGGAATGGCTGAATTAGGCTGTACCGCTATAAATATATCAGAAGAATATGGCGGTATGGGGCTAGGAGCTTTGGATTTAGTGCCTGTTTTTGAGGAAACAGGTCGTGCTCTTCTTCCAGGTTTATATTTAGAAACAAACGCTTTGGCTGTTCCATTGCTTGAGAAGTATGGAACAAAGGAACAAAAAGAAAAGTATTTACCTTTGGTGGCAAGTGGTGAACATGTCTTCACAATCGCCTGGTTAGAAGAAAAAGGAGGCTATAAGCCTTCCAGTATAACCATGAAGGGTGATATGAACGGTGATACTTTGACATTAAACGGAGTGAAAACACTAGTACCGGACGCAGAATTAGCGGATAGTATGCTAGTGCTAGTCCGTACAAAGGAAGGGCATAGTTCATATGGTATTACCCTAGTAATTGTTGATTGTACGGATGAAAACCTTACTATTCAAAGGCAGAAAAACATCGATGAAACAAGGTTATTGGCAAGAGTGACTTTTGAAAATATGATTGTTTCCCGAAGTCAGATTCTAGGTTCTGTTGATGCTGGATGGGACGTTTTGCAAGAGGGCTTGCTCTCCTTTAATGCTGCTCTTTGTTCGAATATAGTCGGGGGAATAGAAAAAATCGTCGACATGGCAGCGGAATATGCAAAGATACGCGAGCAGTTTGGCCAACCGATTGGTAGGTTCCAAGCTATTAAACATAGAATTGTTGATATGAAACTTGATCTTGAAACGGCGCGTTCGCTCTCTTATTATGCTAACTGGGCGATTGACTATCATCCTGAAGATCAGGTAGAAGCCGTAATAAGTGCCAGGTTATTTGCAACAGATGCCTTTATACGCGTAGCATCACATAATATTCAAATTCATGGAGGCATTGGTTTTACGGAAGAAATGGATTGTCACCTTTATGTGAAGCGGGCTCGTTTCTATGAACATTATCTTGGCAATACACAGCAATATTATGAACAAGCCGCAAAAGCTCTAGGCTGGCTGGATCATAGCAAAGAAGCGGTCCTAAATCTCGGTTAACGAAAGGATGGGGTAATGGTTGAAAACCAGTCAAGAAGTAAAAGAGTTTCGTAATTTTATTAACGGAGAAATCGTTTCTGCAGCTAATGGGAGAATAATTGAAAGTATTGATCCAGGTACAGGTAAGGTGTGGGCAACCATACCTTCGAGTACCACGGAAGACGTAGATGCTGCTGTTTCTGCAGCTCACTATGCACTGCCCGCTTGGTCAGCTCTTTCAGCTTTAGAAAGATCGAATTATTTACGGAAAATCGGTGATGTGATTGCACAACATGCTGAAGAGCTTGCTGAATTAGAAACTAGGGATAATGGGTGGGTCATTAGGGAGACAAGTTATGCTCTCATACCGATATTAACGAGTATTTGGTACGATGCGGCCGGTGCGACATCGCTCGGAAGCCGAGGCGAAACAACTCAATTAGGACCTTCTGCAATGGGATATACCATGCGTGAACCACTGGGTGTTGTCGTTGGAATAATCCCTTGGAATTCTCCATTGTTTACGTTCACTATGAAAGCGGCATATGCTTTAGCAGCAGGGAATACGGTCATTATCAAACCGTCTGAATTAGCTGCAGTTTCGTCATTGCGTTATGCGGAGCTCATGCAAGAAATTTTACCGCAGGGAGTATTAAATGTTATTTCGGGCTATGGTTCAGAAATTGGTGAGGCCCTGGTAAGTCATCGTCATGTCAACAAAGTTACCTTAACTGGTTCAGGCACAACAGCTAGTGCGATTGCCAAGTCTACAGCAGCAAAACCGAAATCGCTTACGCTAGAATTGGGAGGGAAATCGCCCAACATCGTTTTTGCAGATGCTAATTTAACGAAAGCTGCTCAAGGAGTTACCTTAAACGGTATATTCACTGGAAATGCCGGACAAATTTGTGTTGGCGGGTCTCGAATTTTAATCCAAAGGCCTGTTTTTGAAGAAATGATTGAGCTTATGAAACAGCAAATCGAGAATTATATTCAGCTTGGCGACACGATGAATCCAGAAAGTACAATGGGACCCATCGCCAACCGCTTACAATATGAAAAGGTTTGTTCTTACATTGAACTAGGTGCAAAGGAAGAAGGGGAAGTGATCGTTGGCGGGCGTTACGGTGGATCTACTTTATTACCGGAATATCCACATCTCGCGGAAGGTTACTGGGTTGAACCGACCTTGATACGAGTCGATGACAATTCTCTGCGTATTTGCCAAGAAGAAATATTTGGACCTGTTGCCGTTGTTATGCCATTTGATACGGAAGAGGAAGCGCTTGAGATTGCTAATGATACAGCCTATGGATTGGGAGCGGGGGTATGGACTTCGAATCTTGACCGGGCGCATCGAATGATCCGTAATTTGGAATCCGGAAATGTGTGGGTAAACACCTATCGCCGAGTTGGCCCGGAATTGCCGTTTGGCGGTCATAAAGATAGCGGGATTGGAAGCGATTCTGTGTTGGAATTTACACGCGAAAAAACATGCTATATTGAATTGGATTAAAGAATGGAGCCCGCACACCCAATCAGCGCAGGGGTAGCGGGCTTTTTTGTGTTTTATTGTGGTATAGGCGAAATTCTGTTTCTGATAAATCATATTGTCAGACAGTTGTTTCAACCACCTTTGTCTGTCGTTTGAAGTACGCAAAAAAAGGAGTGTCCATTTTAGGACAGCTCCATTAGAAGGGTTACTCTTTCTCGATGATTCCGGAAATCCGAATAGAGGATTCGTTCGTCACATTATTTTTACTTTGAGAACCGCTAGGGATTATTTTCAATTCATGTGTGCCTTCACCAAGCTGATTTGCCAGGTAAATATATCGTTCTTTTTGAAATGGCCACCATGTACTGATGGTGCTATGGTAATGATCGTCTATGTAAATATCGGCCATCCCTCCATCTGGACCGCGCATTAAAGTGACACCAACTAGGGGTCCGTTAAACTTGTATATTAGTTGGTGGCTTTTTTTATTCGAGTATAGGTACCCATCCTTTTTTATAAATCCTTCATTATGGATATATTGGTCTTTCATTTTTAACTGGAAATCTTCTTTAATCCATTTAGTTGAAGGAAGGTTTATTGGTTTTTGAGTTTGTTTCAATGTACTAAGCGTTTTAAAAATTTCATTCGAATATAATTTATACCCTTTCCCATTCGGATGAATCGAGTCTTTTGTTAATTCCGAAATGGAAAAGGGGGATTCTTCAAATACTGTCCGCATATCTACAGGCACGGCTCCATAATAGTGACTGATTTCGCGAATCGTTTGTGCAAACCCTTCATCCGGCAAACTACTCTCAATGACAGTTATTACGTTTGCATGAGGCGCCTTCATTTTAGCTTGTCGAATTAGATTTTCATATAATTCAGCGAAATCTTCTTTCAGCATATATTTTCGGTCATTTTCTCCAAATACAATGAAAATCACATCAGTGTATGGAGAAATATTGGTATTTTGTAATTTATAAATTCCTTCAAAAGATGTAGCCCCGCTCTGAACGATATATTGTCCAGTCATTCTGCTGCCATACCTTTTTTTAATCTGCGTTTCTAATTGGGAAAACCAAGTCAGTTCACGTGATTCTGCGCCGGAGCCTCGACCAATACTGTCCCCAACCACTACATAACGAATTCTTTGAGCGTTCTGTAGCTTAGTAGATAAATCTTGTGTTTGGCTTTTACTATAGAGTGTGTTGATGTTAAAAAATATAAAAAGGCCAACGACTAGGATTATACCGAGAAATAGTACTTGTTTACGCTTTAAAATGAAACTTACCCCCATTTGTGATCTCTGTTGACATTCTAATTTGATGTTACAACTTTCTCCTGAAATTTACAATCTAATTAGGCGAATGCACATACCCAACGGGCGCTTAACACATATAGTAAAAATGTAATGATGAACTTCTAAAGGAGTGAAGCAAATGTTTTATGGTCAAGATGGATGTTGCGGTGGAGGATATGGATATGGTTCCGGAGGGTACGGATACGGCGGTGGAGGCGGTTTTGGCTCCGGATTTGCGCTGATTGTTGTATTATTTATCCTTCTTATTATTATAGGTGCTTCGTTCTGCAGCCCTTGCTGATTGATAAGAAAGGGACGGTTATCCGTCCCTTTTTTTGTGGAATTGGTGAAAATTAACC
>JAZUQD010000119.1:0-2392 GCA_045605505.1 Pradoshia sp. | reverse complement strand
CAATTTGATTTAGCAGTCCAAGGAATCATCAACCTCTTCACCGCCTTTGGCAATGAATTAAAAACACTTGCAGCTGAACTTGGAATTACTAATCTCCAAGATGCAGTCGGACGATCCGATTTATTGGTTCAAACAAAAGGAAAAGAAATGTTGGATTTAACATACTTACTTAAAATGATTGAACTTGGCCAGGTGACACATCTGGAAGCTGCTGCTTCAAGGGATGAGCTAGTCGTTCAAATGGCTGCTGTTGGAGCTGAATATTTGGATGCCAGTGTAAATAATTTGCATCAGTCCAGACAATATAAAAATATTAATTCTATACAGCGTGTTCTTGGAAGCCGTGTTTCCTGTCATCGAGTACGAGGCAGACTGGACGGTTCCTACACCAACATGGAACCTGTTAATCTTACTTATCAAGGTTCTATACCAGGAAACGGCTTAGGAGCTTACAATACAGAAGGAATCACAATTACAGTGGATGGTGGCTCTCAGGATGGTACCGGTAAAACTTCATTCGGTGGAATAATTGCGATTCTAAAAGGGATAGGCAAAGATGGAAACTATTATAATGGGTCCGTCGGAAAAGGATTTGGCTATGGTGCCCAAAAAGGGTTATTGATTGCCCAGGGTGATGCTGATGCACGTGCAGGAATCCGCCTATCAGGTGCTGATATGATTATCGGTGGTTCCTTAAAACGGGATATACCTGAGCAAGAAAACGGGAACATTGGTGTCTATTCAAACATTAAAGGCTTTGCCTTTGAATATATGACAAATGGCCGTGGACTTGTCCTTGGAGACCCAGGTCCTTGGATTTGTGCAGGAATGACAGGCGGCGTTATTTACCAACGTTACTTACCGGAACGCGGTTTAACCAAAGACGCGATCCAACGACGGATTGCCAAAGGAGCCCTTGTCTCTGTTGAAAAATTAAATGAAACAGGCATTGACGATATAACCGAACTACTCACAAATTATATCGCCATTCTAAAAGAGAATGGCCAAAACACTGTGGCAGAAGAACTGGCTCAATTGCTCCATAACCCAAGCCAACACTTCATCCAAATCGTCCCAGTCAAAACCCAAGCCGACCCATCTGTGTCTACAGAATAAAAAGCTGAGGCCACTGGTTAGGAGCGACAAGCATAAGACAAATATTCGGAGGGAAGGTTCTTCTCCCGTAGAGTATTTGCTTATGACTCGAGCTCCTAGGAGCCGAAGCTGGATTAAGTAAAAAGCTGAAACGACTGCCCAGGCCCGACAAGCATAAGGAGAGGCACGTAGGGAGGCGCTCTTCCCTCCCGCAGTGGCTATCCTTATGACTCGAGGGACTAGGAGTTGAAGCTAGATTGAATAAAAAGCTGAAGGGCCTTGCCCAGACGCGACAAGCATAAGAGGAGGTGCGCAAGGAGAGCGATCTTTCTCTCCCGCAGCAGCTACACTTATGTCTCGAGCGTCTAGGCCCTGAAGCTGGATTTCCTAAAAGCTGAAGGGCCTTGACCAGGAGCATAAGAAAAAGGTACGTAGAGGACGTTTCTCCCCCGCAGTGGCTTTGGTTATGTCCCGAGCTCCTAGGTTCTCCAAGCTATTGTAAAGCTGAAACGAATCAACAAACGAATGTAGAGACCACCCGATTTTTTCGTGGGCGGTCTCTTTTATTCATTCTTAAATTTTCTTATTCTCCTCTAGGTGCTAATAAGCATGATATGGAAAATTACGTGTCAGCTGCATGTCTTTCTGGGTAAAGGGAAAAGTAGTCAAAAGAAGTATTTTACCTGTATATCTTGAACATCTAGGCAAAACCCTGTATAGTACAGTCATGCTTTAGATATAAAGAGAAAAATGACCGTAAGCAACTATGAATAAAGGAAGAGGTAGTTTTTATGAAGGTTGGTGCCCGCGTCTTTAAAACGGGGATAGCCATTGTGATTGCCATTTATGTGGCGACAGCATTTCATGTACCAGCCCCCGTATTAGCCGGTATATCAGCTGTATTTGCTGTTCAGCCTACCATTTACCGTTCGTACAGAACATTAATTGATCAAATCCAAGCAAATATTATCGGATTTCTCATTGCGATTTCGTTTGTATTATTATTTGGTAATGAGCCCTTATTAATAGGGTTGGCTGCCATTATAACAATTGTAATTAACTTACAGCTTAAAAATGAAAACCAACTGACTATTTCACTTGTAACATTAATTTTAATTATGGAGCAACAGGACGGTAATTTTACTGAATTCGCATTTTGGAGAGTCGCTGCCATTCTAATTGGGATACTGTCAGCATTTATCGTAAACCTTGTTTTTCTTCCTCCAAAGTATGAAACAAAACTGTACAAAAGGATCAGCAGTACAACCGACGATATTTTACAATGGATAAGAATCGG
>JAZUQD010000118.1:0-2603 GCA_045605505.1 Pradoshia sp. | reverse complement strand
TGATTGCCGTTATTCTTATAGGAGGCAATTATGGATTGGCTGGTTTCTGCTCAGGATTAACTGGCCTGATTATCGCTTTATGGAGGATTTTTCATTATGGTAAAAATATAGAGTACTATACGTATTGTACTCAACCACTGTTTGTCAGTGAAAAAATCAGCTTTTCAACCAGGGTGGTAAATCGAATGAATGAGATAAATGGAGAGGGGAAGGGAAATTAAATTTTCCCTCTGTCTCTTTATTCAGGTTATGTATAAACTTTTTAAGCTTTAATACATAAGAGAATGAAGGGGAACATGGAGTGAATAAATATATGATTTTCGTAATTAGTGCTGCAATTCTAATTTTGGTATTTATATATCATGGCCAGAAGTTCAATTATGAAAAGGAAGGTGAACCCATCATTAATCCGTTTATGGGATTTGCACCTCCTGCAGAGGGTGGACCATACAAGCAAGCCCATTCACTCGTTTATGCTAATTTTACTTGGAAGGAGCTTGAGCCGGAAAAAGGAGTTTATGACTTCGATAAAATAGAAGAAAAATTTAAATTTGACTATTGGAAAATGGATAATAAGAGATTGATATTCCGGGTAGTCTTAGATTATCCTGGAAAAGCGGGCCATATGGACATACCCGAATGGCTTTACCGTGAATTAGATGCAGATGGTGAGTGGTATGAGCATGAGTGGGGCAATGGTTTCAGCCCTAACTACAATAACCCAAAACTAATAAACTATCATGAGAAGTTAATAGAGGCATTGGCTGAACGATATAATCAGGATTCTTTCATTGCATTTATAGAATTAGGGAGTTTAGGCCATTGGGGGGAATGGCATACTTTGCAGGAAGATGGGGTTTATATTCCTTTTCCAAAGCTGTCAATTGCTGAAACTTATGTTAAGCATTATACAGCGCGTTTTACAGACAAGATATTATTAATGAGAAGGCCCCATCAGATAGCTTCTGATAATAATATGGGATTGTACAATGATATGTTCGGTCGGAGGGATCACACCATAGATGAATTTTATAGCTGGGTCACCAATGGATATACACTTTGGTTAACCGGTGAAAAAAACCCATCCATGATCGATTCCTGGAAGACTGCTCCAATAGGTGGTGAATTTGCACCAACCGTTGAATGGGGGGATTATTTCTCCTCCAGTTCAATTTCTGAAACCATCGAGCAGTTGAAAGCAACACATATTAGCTGGCTCGGTCCAAGTTCGCCAGCGTATTATAGTCCTAATGAAAAATATCAAAAAGGAATCAATCGCTTTTTAAAGAAAATTGGGTATCACTTCCGGTTAACTGAAGTGGGTTATAAAAAGTCTGCTGAGGCAGGGGCAGAGCTGTCACTTGAAATGGAGTGGGAAAATAGCGGAGTAGCTCCATTTTATTTTGATTGGCCATTGGAAATATCCCTTGCAAACACGGAAGGAAACATTATCTATAAAGAAACTGCGTCAGCAGATATACGAGAGTGGCATCCAGGTCGGCATTCAATTGAAGAATTTATTTCAATCCCTCATGATTTAAAGAAAGGAATCTATCAGGTTAATGTAGCTATACTTGACCCAGAGCTTATGGAACCAGCAATTCATTTGGAAATGGAAGGAGAGAGGGATGATTTGAGGTACACGATAGGGGAGTTAAGGATCAGATAGAAATCGTGCTTTTTCTTGTCGACGTGAAACATAAAATCTTCCCATTTGTAAAGTGCTTCCTTTCAAGAAGAAAGTGAATATAAAATAATTTATGCAGCTTGAGCCCTGAATTGCCGAGAGTTCAAGCCACTCCATTTTTCCTGATAGTTCTCTCTAATTATGAGATGAAATATATCTTTCTAATTTTTCTTAAAACCAGACGATTCATTAGCCTATCTTAGATAATTCCGGAACCTGCTTTATAGGCCCTTGGCTACCCCATTAAGAATTAATTGGCTGTTTTAATAGTAGTTGGGTTCTTGGGTTTTATTCTTTTAAACTTATATTTCTCATAAAAACTCCCCAATTGAAAGACAGATTTTCTTTTTTAATCTGCCTGCCTATTGGGGAGCGCATTGACTACAACTAACTAATTTTACCTTTGTAAATTGGGTTAGTTGTAGTCAGTATTTAATTAGCATTTGTTTTTCGTGCACGTACTGGTTTGAAGACAGACAGTACATACATCACTAAACCTGCAATACCAATTCCTAAAATAGTGTTAAATGATTGGCCAGTGTAAAAGCCGCTGCCGAAGTAGAAAATTTCGCGTAAACCTTCAGAGGCAAAGCGGATTGGAACCCACGGGCGAATAAAGTTTACAAAGAAATCAGGTAGCATTTCTTTTGGTGTCATTAAAACACCCATACCTAATAACATGACAACCATGAATAAAGTAATGGCTGGTTTACCAATCCATGCAGTTACTCCGGAAACTAATAAGAAGAAACAGAAGGCAGCAAACGATACGAACGAACCAACCAAGAAGTAGCTAGGCATATTAATACCAGCGATTAAACCAAGCGTTGCAACGGTAAAACCAGAGAATAGGGCAATAATTATGCCAAATAATGCTTGACCCCCCATTAGGTGTAAGGCCTGTTTACGTGTTAAC
>JAZUQD010000117.1:0-8245 GCA_045605505.1 Pradoshia sp. | reverse complement strand
TATTGTTGTGAACATTAACACGCCTGTGAATACTAGTGGGAAAGACATGCGCAGAACCCACGGTTTATACTTTCCATGTTTCGTTGCTGGTCTTGAATCAATAAATCTGCCCCAAGCCACGTCAGCAAATGCATCCCATAGACGGGCAACCATAAATAATACCCCAACCGTAGCAGCATTAATATGGAAAATATCCGTATAGAAAACCATTAAGTATGTGCTGGCAAGTAAGAAAAAGAAGTCGTTACCAAAGTCACCTAGCAAATAACCAATTTTGTCTCGTAATCCGAATGGTCTTACAGAATCAGATCCAGTTTGTACCTCCTGCTGGAGAGCTGGCTCTCTCATACTCATCTTTTTGTCCTCCTCAATACTTTGCTCATCATTGAGCAAAATTAGTGAAAATTACTTATATATACTTTTTTTCTCTTATAAGAATGCTAGTTGTCTCATTCCTATTACTTTTTTCAAAACCTAATAACCAAAGTTTGCTCAACATTGAGCATAATTAGTGAAAATTTTCTAATTTAATAGTGCTCTTATTGTATCGCAGAATTTCTCAAATTCATTACTTTGTTCTTCTAATCTTATATTAATCTTTGCTCACAGCCGAGCAAGATTAATCAAACGTTTGGCTTCTCTTCATTTTCCGATAACTGGTTGGTGTCATCCCGATTCTTTCCTTGAAAAAGCGGCTGAAGTGGGCGGCACTTTCAAACCCAGTTGATAGGAAAATATCTTCCATTGATTGATCAAGCTTCATTTCCAATAAATACTTTACCTGAATCAGCCTGCATTCCATTACATATTGCATGACCGTATAACCAGTAACCTCTTTAAAAACATGGGAAACATAGTACTTATTTAAATTTAACTCTTTAGCAATCCGGTCTAAGCTGACTTTTTCACAGTAGTGCTGATTAATCCATGAGGCAATGTTCTCGGCATGCCTTTTCTTTTCTGTTTTCTTCTGTTCGACTCGCAGATGTTGACATTCGCTCATTTTGTAGATTTTTAACAATAGCTGAAGAAATTCAATCTTCAATTCAGTCTCCAATAAGGCATTAATTTTCCCAGTACATTGAAATTCCTGATCGATAGCATCCAACTGCTTTGCAAGCCACTTAACCTTATCAGCCACATACTGACCTGAGGAGTCAAATCCTGTCCGCAGTATGCAATTGTTCAGCTTTTGAAAAGGATCCAAAAGATTCGGCATTCCCAATATAGGAAGCATCTTCTCCAACCAAGCTGGTGAAAAATGAACCATACTCCGTACATAGGTATCAGGAGATGTGGTATTTGACTTATGCAAAGTTAATCCATCCAAAAGAATGATATCCCCTGGCTGTAAATCATATATTCTATTATGAATAAAATAGTTACACTGGCCTTCATCAAAGACATAAATCTCATATGTGCTGTGTGATTCAAATTGATGAAATCCAGACATATGTGTATTCAATCCTTGAAGACGATAAAAAGCCAAAATTGATTCATCCAGTACTTTAGGTTGATAAAATCCTTTGCCCCTTTTTTCACTACTGTTCACACTCCCGGAAGTCAGTGTTCTATTGGAAGCTTTCTGGAACACCTTTTATTATACTAGTATACTAACCAAAAAATCATTTCATGAAAGTGCTTTCTACTTCCATTTTTTGACTCAAATTGCTTTCTATTATTTTGCCCTAAATAGGTATAAGGAGATACAGAGGAATCATTACTAAAGGTGGTTCTTTTATATAGGTAGAACGTAGACAATATTGTGGTAAAGAAAAAAACACAAGCTTATCGGACTTGTGTTTGGCTTTACGGATTTATTTTTAAAGATTTATGTTCTTAAATAAAACCGTAGTATGGGCTTTGACTGTTTGCATAGTGGGCCCAGCTAATGAGAGTAATAAAATCATATACAGGCAGCTGTACTGCTTGCTGGATATCGAATGCATAGGGCGGCAGGTCACTGCATTCCAATAAGATGGCTCCGATTTCCGGATGTTTTTCTTTTAATTCAACTGCCTTCTTCACGACCTCATCACGGAGCTTTTCATTATTAAACGTACCAGTTCCATTCGAAATAGATGAAAACTCTTCTCCTTGGCTCAAATCACCGATGATCAAATTGGATCTGTCTGTAACACCGCAAGTTTTTAAAAGAGAATCTGTTAATCCTCTTTCATAGGCTGTTAATATGCCGATCTTTTGCGCTGGCTTTAATCCAACCTGGATCATTGGCAGTTGAACGAGACTGGACAGATATACGGGAATTTCTAAGGCATTTGCTATTTGCTTATGAAAGTTACCAAAGAAACCACAGGCACTAGAGATTACCTTTGCTCCTTCACTTTGAAGTTGCTTAGCCGCATCAATTATCACTTTTTCCAGCGCTCGATCATTATTTAATATACGCTGACCCGTACAGCCAGGGACCAATTTGTAATGGACTGGGAACGGGAATGTTGAATAATTGGCAACATTGCCGGGAATAACCGGATAAGAATTTTCATCCAAATATAAAATACCAACCGAAAACCCGGTTACATAACGCCCCTTTTTTTGTACAAGCTGGCCTGAATTTTTCCCAGGACCAATATATCCATAATGCATTCATTCTTCTCCCCTTTCTAATCAGGATTAGTCTTTTACAGAACCATTAATTTATACGTAAAAAAGGGGGTAGTATCTGATACACAAATTTGAGACCGCTTGAAAATCATTATTAGGTCCTTGATATTGCCAGCGTCAAAAAATTCCCTACATATAATAAAAGAGTTGCCGAACGGATCATAATCCTTAGGCAACTCTTTTTTATTAGATAAATTCATTAATCTGTAATGACCTTTTTCCGCAAGCAATATACCCATAGTAACAGGGATAGAACAAGGAAAATTAGCATGGTCATGCTCAAACCTTTAATATAATCTCCCCACTGAAGTGAACCGACCATCATCCCTA
The DNA here is from genome assembly GCA_045605505.1 of Pradoshia sp. Lineage (GTDB taxonomy): Bacteria > Bacillota > Bacilli > Bacillales > Pradoshiaceae > Pradoshia. Next base: position 5,290 of record JAZUQD010000117.1, on the reverse strand, counting down.
CACTACCGATAACTATAAAGCCAAAGTTCATCAAGCTTGAAGCCGCACCGACATTTGACTTTTGCATAGATAATAGCGTATTTGACACCATCGGTCTGAGATAAGTCGAGACGACCGTAAATGGAACATAGCATAACAAGAATACAAGCGGACTAGCGGAGCCCACAAAGAATAGCAGGCAGGCAGCTATGGCGACAATGGCAAAGCTGATATTGATCGATCTTTTAACTGAAACGCTGCCGCCGATTCGCATATATAAAAATGGTCCAATCATTCCTACACAAGCAGCGCCAGCAAAATAAAGGCTGAAGGCTGATTCCGAAAGGTTAAACCCATCTATATAAATATAAGATGCAAGTGTTAAATAGGCCATAAAAGGCGCTATTAAAAGAGCAACCACAAGCAATAAGCCGGAAAACTTCGTATCCTTCACAACACTGGTTAACCGTAAAATGGATTTGAATGTACTGCCGGATACTCTTTTTTCCTGCGGCAAAGTTTCTTCTAAAAGGAAGGCGCCTAAGAGTGTTATGAGGAATAGAGCAGCCAAGGCCACAAAAGTCATCTTCCAGCTGAAAAAGGTTAAAATAACCGCTCCCATAATGGGTGCAAGCATTGGAGCAAGCAAAACTATTGCCTGTGTAATGGACAGGACATTAGACATCTCTTTTCCTTCAAAGCTATCTTTAATCAAAGCTGTCGCAATGGCGACCATTCCACCTGCGCCAAACGCCTGAATCGCCCGGGCTGCGATTAAGAGCCAAATGGATGGTGAGATTGCACAGACGATACTAAAAGTCAGGGCAACAAGAGTACTGCCAATTAAGACTGGTTTTCGCCCATATTTATCACTCGTCGGACCAAGAAGCAAAATCCCAATTGCCATAAAAATGAAGAATATCGTCATCGTATAGCTAGTAACAGATGAGGTTGTTTGGTAGTAGATAGTCATCTCCGGCAACGATGGCATATATAAGTCTGTTGCCAAAGGAGGTGTCATCGATAATAAGGCAATGAAGGCAATAAGCCCGCCTTTTTTCAAATATTTTTGTGACATTTACATCTTCCTATCGTTCTTATGATCATGTGAATTATATTTTCAGCAGAATTATACGGTAGAAACCAATCCTTCTATGCAACTCTGCTTCAAAGCTTCCTTTGTTGAAAATATTCCACATTATCCTAGCTTAACAGGAAACCAATCTAGTGATTGCATGTAAAATACGGAAATTATTCGACAAACAGGCCTTCACTCAGAAAGCCTAAGATTATCTCAAATCAGCAGACCAAACGTACTGAAAGTAATGAGAATATAACAGTACGTCATTCGAAAATTATTGACCAAACCATATTGATATTACTGTACTGTATCTCTTTAATACGTTTTGACCTCAATTTCTGAAAATTTCCAATAAAACTACCTATCTGTAAAATAACAACAACTTTTCAATTCCTAACAAGGTTGTTAGAAATAAATAATTGATAAAAATTTGTTGTATACTCCGTTATAGTTAATTAAGAACTTATGAGGTGTTAACATGAATACAATTAAAATTGACAATAAGACTAAATCAAAACTTAATATAGATTATATGAATGCTGTATTTGCTGTTAGCAATGCTAAGCATCCAGCTGAGTACCTTTATAAAATTACCCAATATAAAAAAGCAAAGCATTATAAACAGCTTTTAGAGAATCATTTGAATGAATGTCAATGTAGTTAATACTAATAAAAAAGAAGCGCATCTAGTGTACTGCCCGTAAGTTAGAATTGTTATTTTAACTTACGGGACTGAAATCGCTACACTAAGAGCGCCTCTTTTTTATATCTCCATCATTATTAACAACTGAATTTGAAGCAAAAATAAAAAAAACATTAATCAGAATGCCTTCCACCAGTTTCAAATGGTCCACTTTCTTTCAGCTTAATAAGATGGCAAACTGCTACCCTACTTATATTGTGAATATCCTGTAATTGTGAATCAACCGTTTCAACTGCTTTGAAGCAAGCACTTGTTTTTAAGAATATAGCTCTAACAAGAAAAATTTATAATAATTTTAAATGACCCGTGACTTCATCTACCTTCTCTCTTTCACCAAGAATAGCAAGACATGTATCTGTTTTAACGCCGTTGAACATGGTCAATCCGTTATCAGTGATTAGCCTTACAGGCAATTCTTTTTCCTTTGCAAGATGATAAATCGTATATAATTCATCCAAGCTTTCTACATAAACCGTCACTTTTACAAATGTTTCATCAAACCATTTGGTTAGTATTTCTTTATGATTTTCAGTTCCATTGTATTCAATCCACTTTACAACCCCCAAGGAGGCATGACTTCCTTGCGCTACATACTTCCCTTTTGTCATTTGTAAATCTTTTCTCATCACGATAACCATCTTTGTTGTGCTTGACTTCTTTTCCACACTGATATCTCCTTCTCGCAAAGAATATGTTGCTATTGTTCACATAACTCCATTTTATTTTTTCATGTGTCAATTGGTGCCTAAATGGGGAAAATTTGATGAGTAAAAGTTAAAGTAACGTTCTTGATCTACCCTTTTTAAATGGGAATACCTGTTCATTGTTAGCTTTCATAGAGGTCATCGCTAGTGCTGTTTGCTAAAAATACAATTTAGATCCTCCGGAATCAAAAAAAAGAAGCATCCCACAAGTTTTTCAACTTGAGAGATGCTTCTTTAAATTGGGAAGGGCAGATTACATCATGCCGCCCATATAGTTTCAAACTGTAATATGTTTCACCATAGTGGTAATGAATAGTGTTAAATCAACGTTTTGATAATATTAAGTATAACATCTTCAACTTGGATTTAAGGTGATTTATTACGGTCCGTTATCAAAATGTTAGCATTTGGTTAGCAACAAATAGATGCAATTTCCCCTACATTACATTAAAAGCGATGCAATTACATATGCATCGCTTTTTACAGTGGTTACTAATATCTACATGTGTGGGGTTTATGTGTTGTGGTGACCTTCTTAAATCTTTTGAGTTCATTTCAAATGAAAAAAGCCTCTTTATAAACTTGAAGATTCTCACTTTATTTATAGGAATTATATATTTTTATTTTGATAAATAATGCAACCTATAGCATTAGGATGATCCTCCAGAAGTAAGTCTCCTGAGAATGAATTGATTTTACGAAATACAATCCAATCTCCCATGCCTCCCGCTATTAAAAAGACAGATATAGCAACCAATAGCCAATTTCCAAATACTAAGGCTATAAATAATGGAATAATCCCTGTTAATATGACCGGAAGCAATAAAGATATTCTATAAGACTTGACAGTCATAGGCACCTTGCAATGGGCGTAAGGAGTTAGGTGTTTCCAAATAAAACCAAACTTAATATCACTCCCTTTGGCTTTTCCTACAAACATGAAGCCAAGTGCATGTATAGTTTCATGCAGGATTATCCCAATCAGGAAGCCCAAATAAAACTGCCAAAGGAAATCCATACCAAAATCAAATGTACTGAGGCCCCAGATGGCAAAATAGGATGCAAATGAAATAACGCCTATGACCACTGCATAGATGTTCGCCTTCAGGTTCATATACTTAGGATCAACAATGACTTCTATCCTATCATTCATACTCTCACCTTCCTTCATTGTTATTCCAGGTTGCTCATGTTTAATTTCGAAAGAAAGTATTTCAATGAAGAAACCTGATTTGTTACAACAACAGCTTTTCCTTGAAGCTTATTCGGTAGTGCTTGTGACGGATCGATAACGGCTCGGGCATAATAGGAGAATATTTGCTTTTCCTCATCCATGATGGGTTCCTTACTGATGTATGTAATTTTTCCTTTTATTACATCCGTTCCATTCGTACTATCTGACGGAAAATGAATACGGACTGGTTGATTCTTATCCAATTTACGGATATCTCTATTATCAATAAAAAGCAAGACATCCTGCTGGGTAGACTTGTTATTTTTGAAAATTGTAAATAAAGATTGCCCTTCTTGTACAGACTGATTTCCATTCCAGTTTCTTTCAGTTTGAACGGTTCCAGAAATAGGAGACTTAATAATATATTTATCTAACCTATCCTCCATAAGGGATTGTTGGTGCTTTAAATCAATTATTTCTTTATCAATTTCTATTAACTTCTCTTGCAATTCTAACTTGGTATTATCTTGAAGCTGGTTCAGGCTTTGGCTGAGAGATTTAGCAATATTATTTTCCTTTTCATCGAAGTCGGCAGCACTTGCTGTTTTTGTCTGCTGCAATGTACCGATTTGTTTATCCAACTGCTTTATCAATATTTGGTTCACTTGAATTTGTTCGTCCAATACAACCAATTCATCTTGATTTTTGTCCATTTTCTCTTTTTGTCCATTCCAAATTTCAATTTGTTCTTGTAGTTTCACCTTTTCAGCTTCTATAGCTAATATTTGTTTTTCATTCTCAAGTTTAATCGAGGACAACGCCGATTTATTTTCCTGGTCTTGCTGTGAAAAGTCAAGTTGTATTTGATTCACTTGTGCTTGATATGCTTCAAGAAAGTCTTTCGCACTTGAAGTCAAGTCGGTAGTGGCGGAATAGTTCCCTGAATCAACCGCTGTATATACAGCTGCGAAGGAGGTTTTCTTTTTTTCTCCTTCTTTTATTTTCTGCTTATTGAACATAAGCTCCTTCGAATCAGCAGCTTGTTTGTCCAATTCTAATAATATATGTCCTTTGTTTACTTGCATGCCATCTTGGATATTGGTCTTTTTGATAGTGCCGGTCATCTCTGAAACTATAGGTACAGAAAACTGGTCTGTATCGATAGTTGCAGTTCCTTGTGTCGTAATATCCATTTTACTGCATGCCAGCCAAACAAAAGCGGAGCCTATCAAAACTATCAATAAAATGATAAATATAGAAATAAAACGAGGAGGTTTTTTTTCTAGCATTTCAACACTATAAGTAATTTCAGATATATCATTAATTGGCTGGTTCATACGTGCGTCTCCCATTCTGGTGTTGCTTCATCCACAGTTCATGATATTTGCCGCCGCGTTCAAGTAGCTCTTCATGCGTGCCCATTTCAACTACAGAACCTTTATCAAATACATAAATCAAATCACAATTTATGACTGTTGCGAGGCGATGGGCGATAACAATCATGGTGATGGATCTATCAATATTATTGAAAGCTTCATTCACTAATTGTTCTGTGATGGAATCCAAATGGCTGGTTGCTTCATCCAGTATGAGAATATCTGGATTTCGCAGCAGTGCCCTAGCAATAGATAATCTCTGTTTTTGCCCTC
>JAZUQD010000116.1:0-5414 GCA_045605505.1 Pradoshia sp. | reverse complement strand
TCTTTTCACTGCCTCTCGATAATTACTACTATAAGCATACTTGACTATTTTACCACGTTCTATGAAAATATTGCTTAAAAGATGGCAAAAAGTGCTCTTAAGCAGGAGGAATGTAATGCTTAAATTCGATAGACAGCAATCAGAGAGAAGAGGAGTCCTAAATCAGGAAATAAAAGTATTTCATATTAAGGACCAAATTGTGAATGAGTTTGAATACCATTATCATGATTTTAATAAAATCATTATCTTTATTAAAGGAAATGTCACATACATGATAGAAGGGAAGGCCTATAAACTAAAGCCCTGGGATTTGCTCATCATTGGTCATGGACAAATTCATAAGCCCATAATAGATCCAACGGAAGAATATGAGCGTTTTATTATTTGGTTTGACCCAGCTATGGTTACCAAGCATAGCTGGGACCATACCAATTTATTAATGTGTTTTGAATTGGCTGCCCGCCGTGAGATTAATCTAATGCGAATTTCGAATGATCCGCTGACAAAGATTAAAAATATTGTGCAAGACTTAATAGAGGCTGAACAAGAGCCGGCATTTGGGCATGACATTTTAAAATCATCCCTGTTATTACAACTATTGATCATCCTTAATCGCCTTTTTGTCCTTGATGAAGCGACAAGCCATTCGCAGGATATTCTTTATGATAAGAATATAACGGAAGTCTTAACCTATATAAATCAGCATTTAAATGAGGATTTATCCATACCAGTATTGGCTTCAAAATGCTTTTTAAGTAAGTATCACTTAATGAGAAAGTTTAAATCCTATACAGGATACACGCTTCATCAGTATATATTGCAGAAAAGGTTATATCATGCAAAATCCATGCTATCGAATGGTGAATCGATGACACATATATCCCAAAAAGCTGGCTTTAATGACTACTCAACCTTTGTCAGGGCCTTTAAAAAGGAGTTCGGGCTGTCGCCTAGGGAGTATTTAAAAGAATTTACTTATGAGTAACAGACATAAAATTTTGGTATTATGAAGCATACAAAAGGACCGTTGATGACAACGGTCCTTTTGCATGTTTTAGATGTTTTATAATTTAAATGAACTTTTCAAGGATACGATTAAATTGAAAACTAAATGATCAGCTGTTGTATCTTTCTTGTCGACATTAAAGTACCCATGGCGGAAGAATTGGAATTTCTCATTTGGTTGAACATTTTTCATATTAGGTTCAACAAATCCGTTTTCAATGATTAAGGAATTCGGATTCACATGATCAAGGAAACTGCCGTCTTCTTCCACTTCTTCATCAAGAATGAGCGGTTCATACAAACGGAATTCAGCTGGAACAGCTTGCGTCGCTTCAACCCAGTGAATCGTACCTTTCACTTTACGGCCAGTGAAACCTGTTCCACTCTTCGTTTCTGGATCGTAGGTACAGCGTAATTCAATTACATTGCCTTCCTCATCTTTGATGACTTCTTCACATTTAATGAAATAAGCATGCTTCAGGCGTACCTCATTTCCAGGGAAGAGACGGAAATATTTCTTTGGAGGATTTTCCATGAAGTCCTCTTGTTCAATATAGATTTCTCTTGAGAATGGAATTTTACGCGTGCCCATCTCAGGATTCTCCGGGTTGATTTCAGCATCCAGCATTTCAACTTGTCCTTCTGGATAGTTGGTAATGACAACTTTTAATGGTTTTAAAATTCCCATTGTTCTTGGTGCCTTTAGTTTTAAATCTTCTCTTACGAAGTGTTCAAGCATTTTCTCATCTACAATACCGCTTGTTTTGGCTACACCAATTTCACGGCAGAAATTGCGGATAGATTCGGGAGTGTATCCTCTTCTACGTAGGCCGGAAATAGTCGGCATCCTTGGGTCGTCCCAGCCATCTACATAGCCTTCTTCAACCAATTGCTTCAATTTACGCTTGCTCATAACGGTATTTGTTAAATTCAAACGGCCAAACTCATACTGCCTTGGTGTGCTTTTCATTTCACATTCTTTAATAACCCAATCGTAAAGCGGGCGCTGATCTTCAAACTCCAACGTACAAATGGAGTGAGTGACGCCTTCAATTGCATCCTCGATTGGGTGAGCAAATGCATACATCGGATAGATACACCATTTATCACCTGTGTTATGATGAGTAACATGTGCAATTCGATAGATAACCGGGTCACGTAAATTGATGTTTGGCGAGCTCATATCAATTTTGGCACGCAGAACCTTTTCACCATTACCGAATTCACCATTACGCATACGTTTGAATAGATCTAAATTCTCTTCAACAGAACGGTTACGATAAGGGCTTTCTTTGCCTGGCTCAGTTAAAGAACCGCGATATTCACGTATTTCATCTGCTGTTAAATCGTCAACATAAGCTAATCCTTTTTCAATTAACAAGATTGCACGATTATACATTTCCTCAAAGTAGTCAGAGGCAAAGAAGAGGTTGTCCCAGTCAAATCCGAGCCATTTGACATCTTCTTTGATAGACTCTACATACTCCGTATCTTCTTTCAACGGGTTTGTATCGTCAAAACGAAGATTTGTTTTTCCTTTAAATTCATCAGCAAGTTCAAAGTTTAGAACTATAGATTTTGCATGTCCAATATGCAAGTAACCATTTGGTTCAGGGGGGAAACGCGTAATAATTTGATCTGTTTTCTCTGAATTTATATCATCGATAACGATGTTACGAATAAAATTTGACGTATTGTGCTCCACCATCTTCAACCTCTTTCGCATAAACTAGTAGTTTCATTCTAATGGAAATATTCCCATGTCGCAAGAAGCCTAAAAATAATTACATTTTCACTTTTTGTGCGTTCTTTTAATATAGTAATTTTATTGTTTATATGTAGTATAACTGTATTTTCTTCTACTAATACATCATATTGCTTAAAAAATATAGCCTGGAGCAGGTCGCTCAGGCTATAAGGTGGTAATATATTACATTTTTCTGCTATTTATGTGGCTATATCTGTATTGGCAGTAGGTGTATAGTTGGCAATTTCCAGCACAATCGGGCTTCCTTCTAAAATAGAGCCCGCCTGAGGAATGGTAATCACTAAACTGCCTACACCTTTAGCGCCTGGTGTATAGACATAAATCCCGTCCATTTGCAGAACACCATTTATATATAATTTAGTAGTGGAGTCACCGGGATTTAGTACTGGTAAGGCTGGTGTTGTGTTTCCGGAATCATCAAAAAATTGAGCGGTATCAATTGTTAGTGTAGCTCCTGCGGCAACATCACCTGTAGTGACAGAAAAAAACTTTGTATTTACAGGAGTTACTGTTGTAGTGGTTACAGCATCAATAGCCAGTTTCATAATTGCTAAAGGCAAGATAATCGCTCCCTTCTAGAGGTCATTTGAAATATCTTTATTCACTAAATTATTTACCACTGTATATATATGAAAAAGATGTAAAAAGGTTTGCTGATAATATCCTTAGTGAAATAGGGGACTTGCGACCACTTAGGAGTGTGAAGAGATTATGAGGAATGGGAAGGTAATGAAAAAAACGGATATCGATCGTTATAGTTATACCTCATCGTTGCCAAAGCCATTACTTATTTGTCCTACGGTGAAGACAGAAACGTACAGGTATAAACTTCCGGGGAATGTGGAGCTTTATGAATTTTATATGAATGCTAAAGAAAATCAGCGTGTGTTCTCCTACTGTGACCAGGTGAACGAGTATCGGAGTGGCAGAATCCCTTCACCTGAGGATGTATCCTATATGAATCTATTTATTAATGGAGTCCTGCAGCCAGCTAAAAATTATGAGGTAGTAAAAGACCAATTAATCTTAAATACAGTGGACCTTCCGTTAGAAAAAACAATCTTAATCCTTCAAATGGTTAAGGTTTAAAATCTTAAATACCAGTTGTTTTAGGAAGGAGAGAGAGTTCTTTGGAATAAGCCGGAACCTCTCCTTTATTGATAATCATCGTTTGGCATATGTATAATAAGAACCATACAAGTAAGCGTATAGACAGGAGAATATAATGAGTACAAATGATTTTATGGTCAATGAGTTAATAGATGGATTAAAAAAACAATGGGAATTATCCGGATTTAAAGAAGCAACGACGGTTCAGAAAGAGACATTTGCCCCAATCTATGAAGGGCGTGACCTACTGGCAGAATCTCCGACAGGAACCGGGAAGACGCTTGCTTATGTCCTGCCCATCCTAAATAAAATAAAAGCGGATGAACAAAAAGTACAAGCTGTTATTCTAGCTCCATCAAGAGAGCTTGTTATGCAGATTTTTGAAGTGGTACAAGCATGGGCAAAAGAAACAGGAATCACGGCTGCATCGTTTATTGGCGGAGCAAATCCAAAGCGTCAACTGGAGAAGCTAAAAAAACATCCTCATATTGTCATCGGAACACCAGGCAGACTTGAAGAATTAATTAAGCAAAAAAAGCTAAAAATGCATGAAGTGAAAACAATTGTACTGGATGAAGGGGATCAGCTCATGATTCCGGAACATTTGCCTACAGTTGGGACAATCATTAAGAGTACAATGAGAGATCGTCAGGTCGTTCTTTTTTCTGCTACGCTGCCGGCTGGATTAGAGGAAGAAGCAGACCAATGGATGAATGATCCTGTTAAGGTGAGAGTTAAAAAGGAAGATACAGTACAATCGAAAGTGGATCACATATATTTTGTCACCGAGGCGCGTGATAAAATTTTCATCCTTGAGAAACTGGCAAAAATGGCTGATATGCGAGCTCTTGTCTTTGGTAAAGATATTGGAAATCTGGATGTTATGGCATCGAAGCTTCGATTTAAGGGAGTAGATTTAGGTGTCATTCATGGTGATTCTAAGAAAATGGACAGAGAAGCAGCGATACGTGAATTTCGTCGGAAAGAGTCAACCATATTGCTAGCTACAGATGTGGCAGCGAGAGGTTTGGATATAGAAGGATTACCTACTGTCATCCATGTTGATTTTCCTGAAACGATTGCACAATATATACACCGATCAGGAAGGACTGGCCGCCAGGGAGCAAGTGGAACAGTCATTTCGATTGTAACTGCGCGTGAGGAACGTGAATTAAAGAAATATGCGCGCGAATTGAACATATCCGTTCATAAAAAAGAACTGTTTAAAGGGAAAATTGTGGATACTCGGCCTGTTTATGATCAAAAGCCAAAATTCACAAAGAAAAAATCAAATCCAGGTAATAGAAAATAAGTAAGGAAGGGCTGGCCTGAACGGGTACAGCCTTTTTTTCTTATATAGGGAAAGAGTCATGCATAAATAATGAAAAGCGGTAAAAACTAGGTGCAGAATCTAGTGAAGGAGTGGAAATAATGAAAAAATGGTCTCTGCTTTTGATCATGGCGTTTATGCTAAGCATGACATCCATTGGATTAACGAATACGGTCGTAAAAGCGGCAGAAAACAGTGATA
>JAZUQD010000115.1:0-1587 GCA_045605505.1 Pradoshia sp. | reverse complement strand
GGTCACTTTGGTTCATTCGGATATTGGGTTGCTGGAATGGTAGGTAAAGGAGCGGGGAATAGAGCACAGTCAACAGAAGCGATACGAGTACCAAGAAGTTTAGGATTCCTTAGAGATACATCCGTCGCAATCTCTTTAACTATGTTAGTTATGTTCTTTATCGTTTCGATTGCTGCTGGTCCAGCTTACATTGAAAACGAGTTGAGCGGCGGTCAAAACTTTATTGTGTTTTGTATTATTCAAGCAATCACGTTCGCTGCAGGTGTTTATATCGTATTAGCGGGTGTTCGATTATTATTAGCGGAAATCATTCCTGCCTTTAAAGGGGTAGCGGACAAAGTTGTTCCTAATGCTAAACCAGCATTGGATGTACCAGTGGTGTTCCCTTTCGCCCCAAATGCAGTCATTATCGGTTTTATTTTTAGCTTTCTCGGAGGAATTATCAGTATGTTTTTGCTTCCGTTATTTGGCTTGACAGTAATCGTTCCTGGCCTAGTTCCACACTTCTTTTGCGGAGCAACAGCTGGTGTATTTGGAAACGCTACCGGCGGCAGAAGAGGAGCTATGTTAGGTGCATTTGTTAACGGTATTCTGATCAGCTTCCTACCAGCATTATTATTACCAGTGTTAGGAGACTTAGGCTTTGAAGGTACAACATTTGGCGATACCGATTTCGCGATCGTGGGTATTTTCTTAGGTTATTTAATGAAACTATTTATGTAAATGCTAGATATCATCGAAAAACAGAAGAAGCATCTTCTGTTTTTAAATGAGTACAACGCAAATAAAAGCAACTACATCATAATTTGTAGTTGCTTTCTTTAATGCTGTGTATAAAATTTTCTGCGTAGACCCAGATATTCTGTTGCCGTGATCATCATTAGAGCTTTCTTTGCTTGTTGATGTGCCATTACAATGTTTGAGCATTTCGAATATGCTTGATCTAGTACATTCTTGACCTCTAGCCGTTTATCTTCAGTAATTTCATCTGGGAACCAATCATTTGCGAATCCTGTAATCATATATAATGAAATTACTTTTTCGGGGAATGATGTTGTATCACGATTGTCCAGTTCTTCTATTATCCTTGCTAAATTAGTGTTTGATTTGAGCAGGCTATAATAGCTTGCTGTTGCCTCATATAAAGCATCCAGCTCTTGTTTGTGATGTAATGCTTGGAGTGTTGTCACCGCTTCTTCGATGGTATCGAACCAATCATTTATTCCGGAGATTAAAAGGCTCGTTTGCGGGTCTGCTAACCCATATCCGCTCATCACTTCGCAATTTGGGTAATGCTTCAATACTTCACTTTTTGTCGTGAAGATATCGCCGTGATAGATCTCTCCTAAAGTATCGTATACTTTATTGGCATAGAGACGAATCAGATTTCCCTCTTTCATTTCCACTATCACTTCTAGCTTCTCCATCTTTCATTCCTTCTTTCATATAGGTTTTAAATAGGTTAGCAGCTATATTGGAAATTTGTTTTATACGTATGTATCAAAAAAGAAAGGTTATATATTAACCTTACCTTTTGGTTAATCGATTTGTATAGAGACAAAATATTACTAATAGACTGATTATATA
>JAZUQD010000114.1:0-4252 GCA_045605505.1 Pradoshia sp. | reverse complement strand
TTAGCAAAGTCATCAGCGAATCTGATAAGATTGTCACGAGGTTCTTCTGAATAATATACTACTAGTTTCATAGCATCACTAACCCTCCTCTTGTAATTGTGTTTTAATATGTTTCGTAATATTGCGACATAATTTTGCATGCTCGCATTCTACTGTAGTAGTCATCATCATCGGTTCATCCTCACCAACCGGATAGACTCTTTTAATGTCAGCTACCGGACTAAACTGCGGACAAGAATGACAATAATTTTCAACTTTTAATTCAATCATATCTATTTTTCCTCCTATTTACTCACTTATCAAAATATCAGTAAAACTAAGCACCTATGTACGGTAGTTTATCCTCTCCAGACTGGGAGATACTTAACCACATGTCCGAATTGATCTGTGACAGCTACCCAATATCCGGTACTCCATGTGTTAGTAAGTGGATCGTAAACCTTCCTTCCTTTTATCATTTAGGCTTCCTCCTTACAAACGTCCATTTCCAGTGCCAGCATAAGAAATGAATTTCCAATCTCGAATGCTTACCCACCAATTCATAAATATCAGTGCACCATACAATAGATAACGGAAAGACAATCCAGCCTTTATCAAATAAGAAATGTTTTTCTTTCATCATCTTCGCTCCCGCCTTTCAGTTGAATACACATGTCTAGTTTCAATGTCAATATAAGCAGTATCACAATTGTCTGTTAAATATTCGGTTACGAATTTACCGATGCAGCCGGGACAAATATCTTTAGCTTTTATGCTATCGACGCTGTCATTACCCCACTCATGGTGGCCTGTAGTAACTCTAAAATACTTACCGTAAATAGGTACAATCTCGCCGCAAATATCACACTTGATACCAGTAACTCTTCTTATTTCTTCAGTTACAGTTTCTACTACTTCACTTAAAATTTCACTCATACATCAAAGTCTCCTTTCTCTCGACATATCATCACTATCGTTCAGATATCTCACTCTCCTTATCTTCAACCTCGTCATGTTCTGCTAAGATTCGCTCGACCACCTTCACCAGTCTTACGCTGCAATCCGGACAGACATCCCGTTCTAATAATTTGTTACATTCATTTGTATACGGTACAGTTCTGTCACACAGACAGCATGTAATTTTCTTTTTAAGTTTGTTACTCATAAATATCAATCCTTTCTAAACGTAAAATAAGGACAGCTCACACAGGATTCTGATAAATAACCTGTATAGCTAGTCCCACCAACGACTCCGCCACATTTACCGTTTTTAGCATTCCCTCGTTTACATTCGTTGTCGTAACAATATTCCTTCGAGAAGAAATACTTTATTTTTGCAAATAGCTTACCGAACATTTACTACGCCTCCTTCTTATTAATAAACCTTACTTCTTCCGGGTTTACTTTCTTAACCGTTCCGTCCATAAACTCTACAAGGGCAAAAGTGTTAGTAACCGTTGTCACATCCTCGCCAGGTAGAATTATATGATTGTGTTCAAGTCTGCTCATTATTTTCTCATAGTCCTTAGGTTTAAGAACACTATCAAATTTTACAAATACTGTCAGCACATCAGCCCATCTATGAAATTTAGCTTTCTCATCGCCAACCATACAAGGACGAGTAGTGTTGTTTGAGTTGTGTAATTCGATGGGTTCATTACTTGTGTCGAGTAGCATTAATTCGTCTTCGCCGTACCAATAATGTATGTATGGGAGCGCGTCGATGGAAACTTTAACGGTTAATAGTCTAGTACCATCGCATTCTATAGCTTTAACAGTTCCAATCGTACCTACTGAAAAACGCTGAACACCGCAATAATCATTTTCGACCCGCGTCATTACTTTATCTCCAACTTTAAATTTCATATATCACTTTCTCCTTTTCTTCCTACTAAGCATCTTATTTAATTGTTTAATACGCATGGGGTTCTTTTCATATTTTAGTTGTTTTCTAATTTGTGAGTCTGTTAAATGGGGAGTATTATCTGGATCTGGTTTGTAGGGGCGCTCGTATAATTCGGATAATTCATCAAATGCGGAAGGATCTATCGAGGGCATCGTCGGCATTGCTTTTATAAAACCTTCAACCACATTCAAATATTCATCTACAGAAACACCCATACATGACGCATGAAATATCGCAGTATCTAAAGGAATTCCTAAAGTCTCACATCGATATTCTATGGTATGAGCCGGTTTAATTTCTCCGTTCTCGGCCACCAGTTCAACCTCTACACCCGCTGCAAGTTTCAGCATTTGTTCGATAGCGTTATTTCCTGTAGCAGTGGTGATGATAATGCGTGCTGGATTAGAATCTTTAGTTTCACTCATAAATATCAATTTTCCTCCTTAGCGTTTTTTAATATAATCCTAGATAAATCTAAACCATACGTATTCAAGCCTTCTACAACAGCCTTATCGATATCATCATCAAAGTGTCTATGGTGTATCATATGCGATTCATTCAGGTGAAACTCTTCACTTGCTTTCACATTCTTATACACGTTGTACAAATATAAATAGGAGTGACCGGTTTTGTCTTTGATTTCATCATCTCGAATTGTTATACCTTCATAGACGGATAAGACCGAACCAATAGCATAACAGCCGTAAATAATCCAAAACTCGGGATTACTACTCCAATCCAATCCTACAGCACGTAATGTTCTGCATAATATGAAAGCAATTACGATCAATAAAATATAACGTATATATCGTTTAGTTGTTGGCTTCATAACTTTACTCCTTTTCTTTTTCTTTAAACTTATAGAAACGCCATGCGTCTAAATATTCCCATCTATAACCGCCGCGATGTATGTCACTAAGCATGAGCTGCTTTGAAAAATAAGGATCGCCAGTTTTTACTATATGTACTTGTCTAAACCCAATCGGCTCCTCGATTTCTTCGCCACTAAGTGACCGACCATGAGCAGGTCTTGTAGTAAGTCTATTATCCCAAATCCATTCTCCTTCTTTTAATCGATCGAGATTAGACCTTGTGATTGGTTCAAATAGAGTTAGATCCATATGTTAATCCTCCTATTTCTTAATCCACTCGTCGAAAGGTACCTGATCCACATCACCTCCGCGCACAGTTACACTTACCATGAGCTTCTTAGTTTCTTCGTCCCAATATAAGACATCCAGAATATCATCGATCTGATCCTGGATTTCTTTTTCGGTAATTCTCAAAGCTTCATAACCTTCCAGTCCAACAAAGCTACGTAATCTCTGTAATACGCTAGCCGTCCATATCCTGAACTTACGAGCTTCGAGACGTCTACTTGCAAACAATGCTTCGTAAACACCAATCTCGTTTACAGCTAACATCCATTGACCGCGATTAACTTCGCGAAAGTCATGGTCATTTGAAACGACCTCGTCTTTTGGTCTATTATACTTTGAAGGTATATTAGCTTTTGACTCTACCAATACTCTTTCCATCATGTTTGGATCAAGTCTCTGAGCTACAGCCGCAGTTCTCAAGTCCAAAGCATCGCAAATATCCTTAAGGATTGCCCACCATTCTCCTTTATGTTCTACGAATCTAATATCATACCCATTCCAATTTTCTGTTCTCATGTTCATAACTATCTTTCTCCTTTCTCGTCTCCAAAAATATCAACATGTCTACCGGTTTTGGTTAATGTATAATCTTTCTTGGGCATAATTTGGACTACTCTATAGCCTGGAAACAGCATAAAATAATTGCCATCATTCTCTGAGAAAAATATAGCTTTTTCATCAGGCATATCACTATCATATAAACAATGAACTACAACCTCATCACCTTTTGTTAATTTATTTTTCTTTTCCTCATAAGCTTTTATTTTTTCAACAGCTTCTTTTCCTGACACTTTCAAACATATAAGGTTCATGCTACAAGTGTTAAAAATTTCTTCTAATTCAGCAACTGATAAACCGCCCTCACAATCGGGCAAGACAACTTTCTTAGCTGCATTCCACCCATCGTTTAAACCGCGTTCGTATTCAGCCTGAAGTCTCTTTTCCATATTCTGAATAGCAGTTTGTGCGTGAGTTAAAGCTTCATTAATTTTTCTCTTTGTGTCAGAGTTATCACGCATAGCAACCCTGATTTCTTCTAAAATCTGTTCATTTGTCAATGCCATAACTTTCTTTCTCCTTTCATCAAAACATGACCTTTTTACAACTGATGTAGCGAGTGCTGTATCTCTCTATTTGACTTTCCATATCTAAACCATCAGCAGATGCGTTAAGACATAATGCCGGTCCATTTTCGTATGTCGATTCC
>JAZUQD010000113.1:0-9450 GCA_045605505.1 Pradoshia sp. | reverse complement strand
GACATAAATAAAAGAGAATAAATCGAACTGAGTTCCCTATTCTCTCATAATACGCGATGATTTTTTCGCGAGCCTATAATATGGAAAGAAAAAGAGAAGTCCTACATTTCGTAGAACCTCTCATCTTCAGAAATCATCTGAAATATCTCTGTTCCAAATTGTCATTCAGAAACCTTCTGTATGCTGCCGTTACCGCACGTACAATATCATCCGTAGTTGTTCCAAGGTGGAGCATATTCGAAAAGCCATCAAATGTCTTAACAAAGTCGGTATAACCCATATGGATCTCGACTGTTAAAATATCATCTTTGACCGTCGTATACACTTTTCCTCTGACCTTCTCCTTCATTTTTTCGTGCAGAGCTGTACAGAATACAAACTCATGTTCTAATAATTTAGCCATTATAATATTCCTCCTATTATGTATTTCTATAAAGGTGTATGTTATTTTTGCGAGACTACTTATCCCATTTGACCCAACGAGTCTCATTGAATTTCTTTTTCTGCTTAAGCGCTTTACTTATAGCTAAGTCGATGCCGGATCTGCTTTTCAAATGGTAGTAGTATAGATCTGTAAACGGTGTTGTCATTCTATCGATACGACCTGCGGCTTGAATCATCGTCTTGTATGAGTAATTCTGCGAGAAGAATATCATACAATCAGTCGTCGTTGCGTTCCAGGCTTCGCATGCGTTATAATTCACCAAATATACCCATCTGTTACCAGCTGGTAGAGGTTGATGACAATGACCGTTATATTGGGCAACTTCGGTACCTTCCTGATAAGCCAAGTTCAACAAAATATCAAGCTCATTATCGAAGTTATAGAATACGATAGCTTTGGGATGGGTTTCTAATAATTCCAATAATGCAACTTGTCGAGATATGTCTTCATTTACAATTCGTCTCAATACATAACATAAGGTTGATGGCTGTTCGATCGGTTCCTGGGTATAAGGATTCCATCTAGTTCGTATCGCATCTTTATACGCTTGCAGATCGTAACTCACATAAATATCTTCATGATGTTGTGTTGTATGTCTTTCGAAATCCATATCGATTAAGATCTTATCTCGTAATCTAAATAACCGACCTTCATTAATATATCTTTCGACTTTTGGAAACTTAGCATATCGAGCGTATACATAATGTTCTCGCTGCATTTCCGTACGATTTTTGAAGAAACCGTTAGCTACAAACACTGTCTCAAAATCCTGCCAATTATCACCGGCGGTTGCGCTTAGAATTATGTAGTCATTGTTCTTAGCGATTTTAAGAAATGTTTTCGCCCAGGTTCCATTTCCTGTTACCTTGTCCTCATCAAATATAAAGAACGCATCGGTTACGTCGGCATACTTTTTGATGTTTTGCCAGCTATCTACAACTATCTTATTTCCATACATTTTATTATGGTCCGGATTAGTCGATAGTAAAAATGGAGCAAGTTCACCTTCGAACTCTTTATCATCGCGTTTTTTTGACGTCGTTATGATATATAAATCAGGAGGTTTTGGCTTACATCTCATTGGGGTATAATTATGATCATCGTCGATATCACCACCATATTTATGAAAATAGTGGTAGATGCCAACGCGGCTTTTACCCGATCCCGTGGTTCCGTTAACAATACAACCTGTAAACATTCTATCAATTGCTTGTCTTTGATGAGGATATAGGAAAGGAGGTTTTGTGGGTTTCGGCGTTTTCCATGTTCGTCCGTTTATAATCGATTCTATATTTCCTTGGGTTACATTAAATTTTTTAGCTAAAGCCACTTGGCTAAATTCCGGATCTCTAGGAGTATAATTCGATCGAATATATTCAACGTCTTCTTTCGATAATTTAGCCTTATAATGGTCTTCTCCGTCGGAGCATAAACCAGTTCTATGCGCATGTCTAACGTTTTCCATTACCGTACACCATTCCAAATTCCAATAATTATTATTCAACTTATCACCATCTTTATGGTTTACTTGAGGTTTATTATCGGGATTTGGTATGAACGCTTCTGCTACTAACCTATGTACATTGTACATTTTTTCATTTAATTTAATTCGATGATAACCGTCCTTAGAGATACGAGGCTGTAGTTTACGTCCCATATCGACCGAAAATATATCACCGTTATTAAATATGATGTAGTAATCTTTAATAACTATACCATTCTCAACCGAATGACCATATTTCGCTACAGCATTTTTTAAACGTTCTTCCTTAAACTGTTTAACAACTTTCAAAGCATCTGCTTCGTTTCTAAAGGTCCCTAATTTTTTCACCTCATCCTCATCCCAAATTTCGACTCTATAAGTGTTATTTGGCGTTTTATATACCCCTCTACCTCTTTTTAGCAATCGAGTATTATTATCGCTCATCACTCAACCACCGCCGAATCTAACTTCTCTATCTCATTCGTAGAAATCGTATCAGTGACTATGGAAATATTAATAGGACCGTCATGACTGAAATTAATATTGATGTTAAAGTCACAAATATATTTCATGTCTTTCGCAACAAAACTATCAGCCCTATCAACCAAATCCTGTCCAGCTGCTTTAATACGTTCTACTAATTCATCTCGAAAATTATTTTTCTTTTCAACTTCTTCTTCAACCGTGAACCATTCTTTTTTAATGGTATTGAAGCAGACACTTATAAACTCATCTTCTGTACGTGTGTACGAAGAATTGTATGCAAATATCAACGGTTCTTCATAAAGCGGATGTTTAAAAGTAAACTTTGCGTTTGCGTCGTACATATCGCCGATCCCCGGATATGTTTCATAATCAAAATCTAAATTATACTCACGAGCAACTGCTTTAAGACCGCTTGTAATATAATCAATACTGCCAAATTTAGCCATTTCTCTTTCTCCTTTCATTCGCATAAAGAGAAAACTAAAAGAGCCCTATTTCTAGGACTCCTCAGTCTTCTTTGGCTTCGATATTGAAATCGAATACTTGCGTTTTTTACCTGTTGTCTGCAATGTAAGCTTTCCATCCGGTAAGTCTTCGGAATGTTGGTCTAATACATCTACCATGCATTTACCATACCCCGAACCTTGTCCGATTCTGTAAGCACCATACATAGCCAACAGCGTACATAACGCATTTTTTGTTCTCGCATCCATTATCATCTGCCTCCTTTCATTAAAGGCTGTGATATAATCGCGATTTGTTTACCATAATTTATATCGCGGTTTCTCTTCTTTAAATATCCAATAGCGTAAATAATCATCCGCAAAGATCCATATTGTCACTAAGAATATCCACATAAGACAGAACGGCAAACATATCTGTCCTAAGACATTGAATGGGAGATTTGAGTAATCCCAGACACCCCATCCAAACCAAAGGTTGATTATGCAGCCAGATATAAATTCGATACCTGTTACTACGGCAGTTCCGATTAGAGATTGTTTCCATAAGGCCATTTCCCATGGAAATATCTCATTTATCAGACCGATAGCGTAACCGCATAATCCACCCACAACGAACATTGTCCAGTGTGTATGACCGCGATATAACATCTCAATCAACGCATAAGTAAAACCGCCAATACCCGTAAGCATCAGCGGTTTCAATAACCTACGCATTAATCGCAGCAACCATATCCTTCAACGGTTGGCTGCTGAACTCTTCCGGAATAGGCATTCCATAGAATACAGAATTAACTTCTTCTTTTGTTTCCAGTGAACGAATATAAATTCTAAGATCACGGAAATATGTTACGTGATATGTAACATAAGACATAGCAGTCTGAGTAATAAGACCCATATCAGCATTGCTGTAATATTTACAGTGTTCTGCCTGATCCGAGTTATGCCAAGGAATATTCTCCGCTCCGGCCATAACCTGAGTCTGCAATCCCATAAGCGATGTTTGATCGTAGTTGGTCAATGAGAAATGTTCAGTAGTTCCGTTCGACAGTGTCACGTCAACACCTGCTTCGATAACCGACGCTCTAATAGAATCCATCACTTCGATCTTTTCTTCCTGTACTTCTTCCAAAGAAGGAATGTAAGTGAACATAGCATAGAAGACTTTGTTCGATGTAATCTGACCTTCTGTTGGGATAGTCGGTGTCCACCCAGCAAACTCGTAGTTCTCCAGAATGACTTTAGCCGTCGGAATAACCAAGTCCTCATACCGTTCTACTCTCTGCGTCAGTTCGCCTTCTAACTCACCCGCCAAGAGATTCTTCTGACAAATACTACGGAAACGTACCATCGGCAATAACTCCTCATATACGCTGCCGTCATTAGACAGATAATAGAATCCATCGCACTGTCTATATAATGTGTTGTAGTTATCATACTCGCCTGTATTAGACAAAGGACTAGTCATTTCCTCATCTAAATACAAAGCGAAGCCCGATAAATTAGGCTCCGCCAGGTTAATTCTAACTACGTTTTTTGTGACCGGAGCCACGGTTGTTTCAACGCAAGTCTCCTGGTCATTAAATTTAATAAACGCCATATATTAGCTCCTTTCTGGTTTTTGCTCGGTTACATGACATTGTGCTAACTCTAGTTGGTTTCTATTTCATTGCGATATATGACCAGTCAGAGTTTGCCATACCACCACCGCGAATCGAGAAACCATCATCGTTAATACTATATAATCTGTATCCGTCACTATTTCC
This sequence comes from Pradoshia sp., assembly GCA_045605505.1. Classification (GTDB taxonomy): domain Bacteria; phylum Bacillota; class Bacilli; order Bacillales; family Pradoshiaceae; genus Pradoshia. The sequence continues at coordinate 4,809 of JAZUQD010000113.1, read as the reverse complement.
CAAACTATATGAATTTCCATTATAGGTAAATTCTGTTTGGCTTACAGCTTCGTCGTATTCATTTATACAAACGCCGTTTGATGTGTACGCCTGTACAATTAGGTACTTAGGTTTAAATCCGATATTAATAGAAACGGGTTCTTGGACCGTCGTTAATGAAAAAGTACCTCTAACAGCATTACCACTTCCAGATCCACCACCACTACCTTGAGGAACGGTAATAATATAATATCTCGCTAATATTGTAGCTTGTTTACCCTGAGCTGTTACCATCGCACCAGCCCCATTTGTGACTTTGTAAATCTTATAACGATGATAATGCCCTGTTCCACTTACACTTATAGCTTCGGAGTCTTCCAAAAGTTCGAAAGTTCCACTACTGATGCTTTTTATCTCCGGATTAACACCCGAGTCATTATACGACATAGCGAAAGCGATTATGTACGACGTACTATCAGTCAGCGTGAAGGTCGTTTCGTAAGGCGCTGTGTAAGCATCGTTCTCCGCTACATGTTCTAATACACTTCCGCCGTTCGGACAAAGTATAGGAAGGGCGAATCTGATATTGCCTGATGACTCACTGAACATATAAGGTACTAAACTTAATAATCCTCCTGCTCCACTCCTAAAAGGGACCACTGAATCGGCACCTTCAATTCTGCAGAAGTTGCCTTCTACTGTATTAGTAGTGTATGTCTCAGCGTCAGCTAACAGCGTAGCGCCTGTATCGGAATCAGCCAAAATATAATTTCCGCTTTCGTTCGTATATGCGCTACCATCAGCAACTGTATACACAACTGTCGGATTGTTATAGAAACTAAATCCGTTCAACTGGTTATGAACTTTATTGAAACCGTCTTTAACTGCTATAGCACCTGCTGCATATACGCCATCCACAGTGTTAACCATCAGGTTGTCGTATGAATGGAGCATTTGTGAAGTCATCATAGTTTTTCTATACTGTGCTACGCTGTCTGTTGGAGTTTTCCAAAAAGGGCTGAATGTTGCGTCGGTAGCAACTCTCAGATAACCCGCAATGTATCCTAAACGATTATGCGCATTATAAAACATTCGACCATTAATTGTTAAGAAACTTCCGCTATATGATGTATCTGTTTCAGTCCAGTAATTTGTGCACATGTTGGTAAGTGCAGTAACAAACCCTAACTCAGCATAATCATCCACAACCAAGTTTAAGTTTGAAGTATCGCCGCTACCGCCTGCTGGAAGATTATCGATCTTATCCGAAAGTTCAGTCACCTTCTCATCGATCGGTTTAATACCGTTTTTCCACAAGCGGTTTAATTTACTTGCGGTTATAATTTTAGACATAAATTTACCTCCTTATTAATCAAATGTACCAGCAATGATCGAATCAATATCCGCATAATTTTCATCACTGCCAACACTAACGTAATCTCCGGAAATAATATCATCGATATCAGTTTCGGTTGCTTCGTCATATACAGATTCTTGAATATTATTATCGATTGCCAATAAAACGTATTTAGAACCGTTGTATGTAAATAACGCAATATTACCCTCACTAATAACACCATCTGTAATAGCAGCATCACGATAAAATATCGGTTTTGCTCCGTTATCGTTAATATTCATTGTAGAATTCGCAGGAACGTCCTGCATAAACTCAACTACAATAACACCACCGACAACAAGAATATAATTTTCCAAAGTTACGATTTTTTCTGTTACGTCAGAAGCTGTTGTACAAACACCATACCCATGACCTAACATAGCGTTTGTGTAATCTGTAGTGCCTGAAATTGTAAGTGTTTTGTTTTCTTCATCTGGTTCAATTGTTATATTTGCACCGGCGACCAAAGCTAAACTAGTATCTTTTGTGTCTGCAGGTATCGTAACATCACCTACTACAAATGATCCAAACGCATTTTGATTAACTTCAGCACCGGTAGCTATACCGGATAACTTTTCTTGTTCGGCAACGGTATAACTAGCCGTGGAATTATCCAGTATAGATTTATTGTGGTGTTCATGTTTTTTATTATTACTGTCAATCCAATCGTTTCGTTCGGTTTCCGTAATATGAACGCCCGCATCGCCAGCATGAGCAACAAAGGAAGATAAATTTGCCTTCTCCTCATTTGTAAAATCGTTTGAAGACAGTCCTTTACCTTCCTCTTTCCTTACAAAAATGGCATCAATTTTATTCGAAAATTCGTTTGACAATTTGGTCAACGCAGCCAAAATTTTTGTTTTGCTCATATTTTACTTAACTCCTGTTTTCTGTTTTGATTATGCGAAACAGCTATCAATGATATTTGCGATTTCCTCGTCTGTAACGTCTTCCATTACTGCTGCCGGAGTAAATCCTAATGCTGTAGTAACGTTAGCAGATGTCATCTCACCAAGAATCTCAGCAGCTGTTTTGTTCTCTACTTTATCGAGACCAACCTGAGCTTTTGTTACACCGTGCGGATTGTCTGTATTTTCAACGTGAGCTGTAAAGTCGGCAGCAGATGCTTTGTTTCCGATAGCCGCATTCAATGCTGTAACAACATCATCGTTTGCTTTTAATGCATCGGATACCTCTTTCAATGTGTTCATTGTTTCAGGAGCACCATCAACAAGAGCAGCAACTTCCTGATCTGTGTAAGCTTTAGCTTCTGTTAATGCTGTAGCTGCAGCACCAGCTGTTTCCTTACCTGCCAAAGCAGCATATACAGCTTTGTTCTGGATTGCGTTAGTGCTTGTTTCGCTGAGTTCAGGATCTACATTGAAAACAACTTCTGTTTCATCACCCCATACAGCTTCGCCGTCTGCATTCCATCTCAAGATCTGTCCGCTTACACCACCAGCCGGAATATGTTTGTTACCAGCAGTAGTCGGATGAACATAGTTGTTAGCGCCAGTTTCAATGCCGTCTAATTTATCTTTTAATTCAGTTGTAAAGTCATTTGTTGAAAGACCTTTACCTGCTTCTTTCTTTACGAAAAGTGTTTCGATTTTTGCTGCAAATTTGTTTGCGAAAGATGTTAATGCGTTAATGAATTGTGTTTTTGTCATAGTTGGTTCCTCCTAATAGTTAAAATAAATTGTTTATGATGTTGTCAATCTCATTGTCTGTGATTGCTCCACTACCGTCATCCGGTGTTGGTGTACTGCTGCCGCCACCACCGCCACTGTCATCCTCGGTTTCAACGTATGTTCCGCCAATAATAGCATCAATATCGGGGTTGGTTGCTAACCCGTACGTATCCTCTAATACCCCAGGAGTCGTCTTATACGTCCCCGCTAATATACTATCGATATCGTCATTAGATGCCGCGTTGAAAACTTCTTCAATAGCATCTAAAGCTACTGTCGGATTGTCTTCGTAATAGTTAACGACATAATCTTGCATTGCTTCAGGAGTGGCTATCTTGTTAATCTCCTGCATTAATGCGTACGTATCGTTTTGCATATCTTCGATTTCATCGGTACGCTGGTTGATTCTGGCTTCACTCTCAGCAACCGTCGTTTCGATTTCATCAGCACGTTTGTTGATTCTTTCTTCGGCCGCTTCGACTGCTTCTACAGCTTCTCTAGAGTCCTGAACGATTTGTGCAAAAATATCGGGGTATTTATCACGAACAGTTTCCGCATTATTCATACCTGGTGATATGTACATATCGTCATTTTCTTCGGAGCTCCAGTATTGAGTTATGTTACCTTCTTTATCAACCCTGTTAATTGATACGAGGAATATTAATTTTCCGTCCACACCAGTTGCATTTCTGGTAAGTGTCCAATCGAAATGCATCAAACTCGGGTCTGTCTCATCCACAACGACATTTTTAGCGCTGTACATTCCTACTAACCCGTCCGAGCGTGTGTAATGAATAAATATATTCATTTTGGACATATCAGCCCCGTCCCAATATCTAGGACAGTCAAATGTGACAGTTTCAATACGATGGTCGTACTGTACGGCTATTTTTTGTAGTTCTTCTGGAACTGTTATGAAACGATCTTCTCCGATGACGATGTTTGGCTCGATAGCTTCATCGGCTAACCTGAGAACCTGCTCCTCATCGGTCAAGTCATTCAATAGATCGTCTGCTCGGCTCATTCCTTACCTCCATTCTGACTAACTGTCACTTTGTTCGTTCTGATTTTGATATCACCATCTTTGCCAATGACACGTATTTTAAATGTCTTTCTTCTCAAAGCTTCTGCAGGAATGATACAAGATTTTCCATCCTTTAATAAACGCGGCGGATATTCCGTACCTAAGTTTGAATAGAATGCGGCTACCTTCACACAGTTTCTCCATTCAGAAGAGAATGAAAATTCTGCTCGCAAATATCCTTCTGTACCAGGATATAAGCCGGTGAAATCACAGTTAGGATTCGGTTTGATCTCAAATCCGTTGACTATAAATTTTAAGGTTCGCATACGATCCCTCCTTTCTTCTCTTCGTAATATGCCTTAACCTCCTGTACCAATCGATGTTTGATGGCTTCTTCGGGAGATAAGTGATACGAAGTGCAGTATTTGTTCAGGTAAATATCAAAATCATTGTCGTTACCCCACATGGCATCGCCTCCTTCATTTAGATATTTTTATGTAAATAAAAGAGGTCATCCGTAGACAACCTCTGATATTTCTTAAAGGTATTTTTTAAACACATCGTAATACTTACCCTCATTACCGAGAGCTTTCTTAGCGATAGCCATAGCCAAACCTTTTTCTTTAGAGAATCTTTCCTTACCCTGAGCTTTAACGATAGTCTTAGTATCATCTTCCCAGAATACAATTGTAGCTGGTTTATTGAATATAACCTTCTCA
>JAZUQD010000112.1:0-4060 GCA_045605505.1 Pradoshia sp. | reverse complement strand
CGTTGCCTGATACGAGGTCAATAATTCTTTTACATATTGGGCTACTGCGCGATTAAATTCATATTCTTTCATGCCATCCGGAGATGATTTGCCTGGTGTTGTATAGCCGTGGCCTGCATCAATCATAATCTTCAACTTTGGATGCCCCCCTTGTCCTTTTCATACATAATATGAGACAAGCCATCAAAATGGACCATTTACGGGGCACTTATTGTTAAAAGATATTTTCTATTTTGCAAGGCTATTTTAACGAAAAGATGTTCTTCACTTTTTAGTAATCCATGAATAAGGTCTACAATCCCCCTATATAAAAAACGCTAGTGAAGTTTAATCAAGCATGGAAGCGGCAGCTTGATCGACAATGATCGTTACAGATGGATGCTGCTGTAGAACACTTGCCGGTAATTGTTCTGTTATATCCCCATTAATCAATTTGTATGTTGCTTCTGCCTTCGCTTCACCGGAAGCTAATAACAGGATCTCTTTGCTTTTCATAATAGTAGAAATCCCCATTGTTATCGCTTGTTTTGGTACCTCATCTATGTGATTGAAAAAGCGAGCATTAGCTTGTCGCGTGCTTTCCTTTAAGTCAATGATATGTGTTTTACTGGAAAACGGAGTCCCGGGCTCATTGAAGCCGATATGACCATTTTCTCCAATTCCGAGTACTTGCAAATCTACATGGCCAAGTTCTTCAATGATAGTTTCATATCGCTCGCATTCCGCCATGAAATCATCTGCATCTCCATGAGGCAAATGGATATGATGATGAGGGATATCAAGATATTGAAATAAATTTTCCATCATATAGGAGTAATAGCTATTTGGATTCTCTTTTGATAGCCCAATATATTCGTCTAAATTAACAGTTTCAATTTGTTGATAGCTTGTCCCATTTTTTTGATGGTCCTCAATCAAATGTTTATAGAGACCAAGCGGGGTGCTTCCAGTAGCGAGGCCAAGAACAGCATTCGGTTTTTGCTTTATTTTGCCGATCACGATTTCGGAAGCCAGCTGGCTTAATTCATCATAGTTTTTTACTTTTATTACTTTCATGTTTGTTTGTGTCATTGTTGTTCACCTCTGTAGGCTATTTTACCACGGCAGACTGTAGCGGATACATCGAAATTTGGATTCATGATGACAAGGTCTGCATCCTTTCCAACCGTAATGCTTCCTTTTCGATCAAATACATTCAGCTGTTTGGCTGGATTGACAGATGCCATCTGGACAACTTGCTGCAACGTATATCCAGTAAAACTGCATACATTTTTAATCGCTTCATTCATTTTAAGAATACTGCCTGCCAACGTACCATCTTCGAGACGTGCTTCACTGCCCTTCACCGTCACTTCTTGTCCACCTAAATCATATTGTCCATCAACCATTCCTTTTGCCCGCATCGCATCGGTAATAAGGATTGTCTTCTCTGGTCCTTTAACCTGTAGGGCAAGTTTAACCATTTCAGGTGAGACGTGAATCCCGTCCGCAATTATTTCGATATATACCTGGTCATGCAGTAAGGCTGCTCCTGCAGCACCAACGTCACGATGGTGTAATCCAGTCATTTGATTAAATAGGTGTGTAGCATGTGAGGCACCCTGTTCAATGGCTTCGGTTGTTTGATGATAAGTCGCATTTGTATGACCAAGGGAGCAAATAATAGATGATTTACGCAGGTGCTCGATTAATTCGCTTGAACCAGGCTGTTCAGGTGCCATCGTAACGAGTTTAATCGCGTTTCCTGATGCTTCATTCCACTCTGAAAATAAACTCAATTGAGGATCAATAATGTGATGTAATGGTTGTGCTCCTGCTTTCAATGGACTTATGAACGGACCTTCTAAATGAACTCCCAGCATTTCCGTTTCTCCAGCAGGATTACCGTTATCTTTAAAGGAATCAATAGCTTGTAATGCTTTTTTAATATTGGATGGGCTTTGTGTCATTGTTGTAGCTAGAAAAGAAGTGGTTCCCTCTTTAGGAAGCTCTGTGACCATTACACGCAGCGCTTCTTCCGTGCCGTCCATCGCATCAGCTCCGGCAACTCCATGAATATGGACATCAATAAAGCCGGGTAAAACAAACTGGCCTTCTTTTAAAGTGAGAACTTCATCTGCATGTTGGGGTGCATTTTCCATAAACCCAATTTCACTGATCTGATGGTTTTCTATTAGTATGTAACCATTTTGGAGAATAGCGTTCTCTTGATAGATCGTTGCATTTCGAATTAATAGGGACATTTCTATTCAACTCCTAGGCTAGTTGTTCTATTCTAATCCTACCTATAACTTTTTAGAAAAACCAGAATTATATTATTGTTATTGTATGGTTATATAGGAAATAATGATAAAATGAAAGCACATTTATTAATCAAATAGTTCAGGGAGTGAATTTTTTGGCAAAAGTTAGAACAATCGACCTCATTGAGGAATTCCAGCTTGAATTGATTTGTGGCGAGGAAGGCATAAATAGACCAATCACAACGAGCGACCTTTCCAGACCTGGATTAGAAATTGCCGGATATTTTGATTATTACCCGGCTGACCGTATTCAAATCCTGGGGATGACTGAGTTATCGTTTTTTTCTAAGTTAACCAGTGATGAAAGAGTTTCGAGAATGAAAACGCTTTGCAGTGATATTACACCATGTATCATTATTACACGGGGATTAGAGGTGCCTAAGGAGTTGCTAGTGGCTTCTGAAGCAGTATCTGTTCCAGTTTTGCGGACAAGCATGAAAACAACCAGGTTTTCCAGTAGATTAACTAATTTTCTTGAAAGCAAGCTAGCTCCTACGACTGCTGTTCACGGCGTTCTGGTTGATATATACGGTGTTGGCGTTATGATTACCGGGAAAAGCGGAGTTGGAAAAAGTGAGACTGCCCTTGAACTTGTAAAGAGAGGCCATCGTCTAGTTGCAGATGATTGCGTGGAAATTCGTCAAGAGGATGACGATACATTGGTTGGAAATTCCCCTGAGTTGATTGAACATCTATTAGAAATAAGAGGTGTAGGGATTATCAATGTTATGACGCTCTTTGGAGCGGGTGCAGTCAGAAGTCATAAAAAAATCTCCCTTGTCATTAATCTGGAGATATGGGATCAGCAGAAAAATTATGACAGACTGGGCTTGGAAGAAGAAAAAGTCCGGATCATTGATACAGATATCACACGGATGAATATACCTGTTCGTCCGGGCCGGAATATCGCAGTTATCATTGAAGTAGCAGCTATGAATTTCCGCCTGAAACGAATGGGCGTCAATACGGCTCAGCAATTTACGGAAAAATTGAATGAAGCGATTGAAAAGGAAAAATAAGTAGAGTGGGTGTAAGAATAAATGAATACGATTGATCGTGTTGCTATACAGATCGGTTCTATCCAGATTTACTGGTATGGGATTATTATAGGCTTGGGTGTATTTCTTGGACTATGGCTTGCTATGCGTGAGTCTGAACGCCGCGGGCTGGACAAAGACTTATTTGTTGACCTGTTAATCTATGCTGTGCCGATCTCCATTATCAGTGCGCGTATATACTATGTGATTTTTGAATGGTCCTATTATAAAGATCACCTCGGTGATATTTATAAAATATGGAATGGCGGAATAGCTATCCATGGTGCCTTAATTGGTGCGGTTATTACAACAATTGTCTTTGCGCGCTCCAGAAATATTTCCTTCTGGAAAATTGCTGATATTGCGGCTCCATCTCTTATTCTTGGGCAGGCCATTGGTAGATGGGGAAACTTCATTAACCAGGAAGCATATGGTGAGGAAGTTAGCCGTCAATTTCTTGAAAATTTAATGCTTCCTGACTTTATCATTGATCAAATGTATATCCAGGGAGTCTACCATCATCCGACTTTCTTGTACGAATCCCTGTGGAATTTCGTTGGATTTGCGTTATTACTTCTATTAAGAAGGGTTAATTTGCGTCAGGGTGAAATGTTCCTGACTTATGTAATTTGGTATTCAATCGGACGCTTCTTTATTGAAGGAATGAGAACGGATAGCCTCATGCTATTTGGCGAATTACGGATGGCACAGCTTATGTCT
>JAZUQD010000111.1:0-8085 GCA_045605505.1 Pradoshia sp. | reverse complement strand
ATGGTGATATATTTCAATTGATAATTATGTTCAAAATCTACACCCATCTGGCTCTTCGGTAAATCACGAACATGGCCCATGGATGCTTTAACTTTATATTTTTTTCCTAAATATTTTTCAATGGTTTTCGCTTTAGCAGGCGATTCCACTATAACTAAATAATCCGCCATTTCTTTCCTCCTTAAGAGGGTATCACTCTCTATATTCATGCATGTATGATTATGAAGGTTTAGTTTTACTTCTGTCAATGGTCTGTTCTGAGGAATTTTCCACTATTATTAACAATCAATATAATCTGAATACTCCTCATGACTCTATAAACCTTGTCTGAAGCACAATGTATAACAGAAATCATAATTTTGCAACTTAAATTGTTTCGGAAAGACAGTTAAAATTGATTATCTTCATCCATACAATGCATCAGAGATCTCTATTCAACATCACCACTCGTACAGGATATCATTAGCATGATTGATTAATTTGGCACCTTCTTTTATCAATTCATGCGGACCAGCAGACAGTTCAGAAAACACACTTCCAGGAACTGCATAAATATCTTTTCCCTGTTCCAAGCCATGTTGAATCGTGATGAATGTCCCACTTCTTTGTTTCCCCTCTACCACTAAAATAGCCCTTGATAAACCGCTGATAATTCGGTTTCTCATCGGAAAGTGCCAAGGTTCCGGTTTCATAATGGGTGGATATTCAGACAGTATTACCCCATTTTTCTCCACGATCAAATCAGCAAGTGCTGTATTTTCTTTCGGGTATATATTGAAAAGACCTCCACCAATTACAGCAATAACCTTTCCACCACTTTGAAGAGCCTTGAATTGCGCATGTGAATCAATCCCTCTTGCTAATCCACTTACGATACATACATCAGCCTTAACTAAATCCGGAATCAGATAGTTCACCATCTTTTTTCCATACTCCGTAGGGGCACGGCTACCTATTATGGCTAATATTTTGGAATTATGCAAGAGCTCAGGGTTTCCCTTACAGTATAATATCCATGGCTGCTGATAAATAACGGACAACTGATGAGGATATAAATGATCCAGAAATGTAATACAGTGAATGTGGTTTTTCTCATAAATAGAAGGCATTTTTTGAAGGTCTTGATTGTGGAGGTCTTTCATAAATAAAGAGGTCTTTGAAGAGGATAAATCCAGTGTTTCCATCCAATAACGAAATGGTTGGTCATACATATTTAGGAGATTCGGATCTTTTTTTAAAATACGATATTGAGACTTCCAACTTATGCCCCTACAATGGTCAAGATGCACAAGTCTGTTCTTCCACTCATCCATAACAGTTTCACCTCATTATATTATTTAGAATGATATATAAAGATGCTCCCCTTAAGATGAATAAGAGGAGCTTGTCTTTGTTACTTAATGAGTTTTACATTGATCATAAAGCCCTTGTTCTTTTAGTACATTTAGCATCGTTTCACCCATTACAGCCGGAGTTTCAGCCACTTTTATACCACATTCATTCATAACACGGATTTTTTCATCGGCAGTCCCTTTTCCACCAGAAATAATGGCACCTGCATGGCCCATACGTTTCCCTGGAGGAGCAGTTCGTCCCCCGATAAATCCTGTTACTGGTTTTGTCATATTCTCTTTAACCCATTGTGCTGCTTCTTCTTCAGCAGTACCACCTATTTCACCGATCATAATAACCGCATACGTTTCGGGATCTTCATTAAAAGCCTTTAAAACATCAATGAAATCTGTTCCATTGACTGGGTCCCCACCAATACCGACCGCAGAAGACTGTCCAAAGCCCGCCTGAGTCAATTGGTGCACCGCTTCATAGGTTAATGTACCAGAACGAGAAACAACGCCTATATGCCCTTTTTTGTGGATATAACCAGGCATGATTCCTACCTTGCATTCCTCTGGTGTAATAACGCCCGGACAGTTTGGCCCAATCAGACGTGTTTTCTTACCTTCCATATAACGTTTTACTTTCACCATATCCAATACAGGAATATGTTCTGTTATACAGATGACGAGATCCAATTCTGCATCAACTGCTTCTAAAATGGAATCAGCAGCAAAAGGGGCCGGAACATAGATAACGGAAACATTGGCACCTGTTGCTTTTTTTGCATCAATTACTGTATTAAATACAGGAACACCCTCAGCTTCTGTGCCGCCTTTACCAGGTGTCACACCACCTACAATTTTAGTTCCATATTCAAGCATTTGCTGTGTATGAAAACGGGCAGTAGAGCCTGTAATTCCTTGTACAATTACTTTTGAATCTTTATTAACAAATACGCTCATTTCATATACCCTCCAGTGTTAGCCTATTAACGAAACGATTTTTTGTGCACCATCAGCCATTGATTCTGCCGCTGTGACATTAATACCGGATTCCTCTAAAATCTTTTTGCCAAGTTCTACATTTGTACCTTCCAAACGTACGACAAGCGGAACCTGCAGACCAATTTGCTTAGCTGCTTCTACAACACCTTCAGCAATAACATCACATTTCATAATGCCACCAAATATATTTACAAAAATCCCCTTAACATGGCTGTCTGAAAGGATAATTTTAAATGCTTCCGTAACTTTCTCAGCCGTAGCACTGCCTCCAACATCCAGGAAGTTTGCAGGAGTCCCGCCATAATGATTAATAATATCCATGGTGGACATAGCAAGACCAGCTCCGTTAACCATACAGCCAATATTGCCATCAAGAGATATATAGCTTAAGTCATATTTCGAAGCTTCAATTTCTTTTGCATCTTCTTCTTCAAGATCACGGTATGCGACAATATCCTTATGGCGATAAAGCGCGTTTTCATCAAAATTCAGCTTAGCATCCAAAGCCATAACTTCACCGTCACCTGTGATAACCAGAGGGTTGATTTCAGCAATAGAGCAATCCTTTTCTATGAATGCTGTGTAAAGACCAGTCATAAATTTAGCTGTTTTATTGATTAATTCTTTTGGTATATTAATATTAAAAGCTATTCTTCTAGCTTGGAATGCAGTTAATCCAATTACAGGATCAATAACTTCCTTGAAGATTTTTTCCGGTGTCTTTTCAGCCACTTCCTCAATTTCTGTTCCACCTTCTTCAGAAGCCATTAACACGACTCTTGAAGTCGCTCTGTCAAGAACAAGGCCAACATAGTATTCTTTCTTGATATCGCAGCCTTCTTCAATAAGTAAGCGTTTTACTTCTTTTCCGTCAGGACCCGTTTGATGTGTGACTAATACTTTGCCGAGTATTTCACCAGCATATGTACGAACCTCATCCAGCGATTTGGCAACCTTGCCGCCACCAGCTTTCCCTCTTCCTCCCGCATGGATTTGAGCTTTTACAACAGTAACCGCAGTTCCAAGTTCACTTGCCGCGTTAACCGCTTCCTCTACTGAAAAAGCAACTTTTCCATTAGGGACCTTTACCCCGTATTGTCTGAGGATCTCTTTACCTTGATACTCATGGATATTCATTTCTTATCCTCCCATCAAAACTTTCAGACTATAAAAAATATATTGCGTTTTAATTGTATTAAAACTAGTATTTAAAGTCCAATAATATAAAGCGTTTTCTCCAAAAATCGGTAAATATTTTGAAATTTATTACAAAAATTATCAAAAAAGGCATACCAAATAAAGGTTGCATTATACTTTGTTCAACCCTTATTCAGTATGCATCCGCACGCTATTTCTTCGAATCTTTCGCCTTCTGACAGACTTGTAATTTAATAAATTTCTTTATTTCATAAAAATTCGAATTATTCCCCTACTTTTTTATCCATTTTGTAAATAAAAGCAAAAACCTCAGCTACCGCCTGATATAGCTCCTCAGGTATCGATTGATTAATCTCAAGCTGCGACAATAATTCAGTAAGGCTTGGATCCTTCCGGACTGGAATTTGGTGTTTTTCAGCTTCCTGTACGATCTGATGTGCAATCATTCCTTTTCCCTTAGCGATTAATTTTGGAGATATATCCTGATGTTCCTCATACTTTAAAACCGTAGCAGCTTTTCTATTTGCCATCATATTTTATAATCCACCCCACTGTATCCATAAACAGGATAGTATGGTTTATCCCGTTCTAAATTTGCGGTTTTTCTTTGGACAAAATCATCTATTTTTACCGTTGATAGCAAGTAACCTTTCTCCTCCAGATTTTCCTTCAATATAGGCATCAGAGAATTCAAAGCTTCGTTAGCTTCTTTCTGCCTCACCGTCCATATCTTTAAACTGATAATCCGGTTCTGAATATTCATATCGATAACGGTATCTTCTAAATGTAAAAGCTCCAAATAAAATACGATTTTGCAATAGGCAGGATCAATTGTCCCATCTTTACGTTTTCGTCCAGTCCATTGTAAAGTTACATCATTTTGAACAAAGGGAAATGGAACAGGGATTTGCATAAAAACATTCTGTAATGGTCCAGTTTCCTGTGATAATAAATGAAAGGCAGCTAATCGTGTAAGAATGGTCTCAGCTTGATTTTTAAGTTGTATGGGTGTATTTTCAGCCATTAATTGCAATAATAAGTCTTTTAACATGTCTGGCCCTTGCTGGTCCGACTGATTTACCCCACCGATCCCCAGTGATTGCATGATCGAATTCAACGTCTTAAATAAGGTATGATTTTTATCGAGTTGACTGAATAAATCATTTTTTAAAATTTCTCCTTGGACCTTTACCCATTCTTCAGATGTTAACTCAGGAGGACGATTGCTCCCTCCCTTAAATACTCTATCAATCCAGTCCTGCAATCTATTAGATCCATCATTTGTAGTAACTGCTTGTCCTTCTTTAAAGACCACACCTGCCTTTTGTATCAGTTCTACATCTTCATCTATAAGGCTCAAGGCAGTTTTTTGAAAGACTTCACTTTTGCCTGACTGAAGTATATCTTCTACTCTTTTTAACATGTAAGTGTATTTGTCCGAATCAGTATATGCCTTAAGATGATCCGAAAGAGATTCAAGCAAACTCGTTAATGGTTTTCCAGTTTGAAGAGATAAAAGTGCATCTAGTGCAATTTTATGAACAGGCAGCTGATTCATAAAAGCTAATTTAGCGATTGGCAACCCTTTTAAAGGGTCATCTAACGTATTCACCCAATTCAGAGCAGTCGTAAAACTGTCTTTTGTTATAGTCATCTGATTGGAAATCACCATTTTAGCAAGAGCTGAACCCATCTTCGAGCTTTTTATATGGAATAAACTCAATAGTTGATCGGATAAATCACGATTGGTTATGCCTGCCCCTGAAGGCATAACTTTTAGTTGAATCAAGCCGTTCTCAGATTGCTTGACCTGAAATAGATAACGTACATGTGCTTCAACTGGCACTTCCATTTTTGCCATAAGTTTTGTTCCATTGACCATCAATTCAGCCATTTGATGAGGGTGAAATTTTATAATCTTACCGGCGAATATTTGTCCATCTCTAAATCCCGATGAAACCTTGCTATACTCAAGTTTATTCATCCATGATTCTATATTCATAACAGACTGCAAAACATCACCCCTCTCTTATTCTATTTATCTTTTAAAGGAGCAAACGTCATCCTGTGCCAATCTACCGGTCCATGCTTTTTGATCGCTTCTAGATGACTGCTCGTGCCATAACCCATATGCTTATCAAAGCCATATTGCGGATACTTCACTGCATATTCTTTCATAAGCCTGTCTCTCGTTTCTTTGGCAATCACTGATGCCGCTGCAATGGAGATGGATTTAGCATCTCCTTTAATTAATGATATTTGAGGAATAGGTAATTCCAGTTCCATCGCATCAATCAAGGCATATTCAGGGAATATCTTTAACTGATTCACAGCGGTTAGCATCGCTTTCTTCGCTGCTTGATATATATTTATTTCATCTATTTCTTGACTGTGGATAATACCAACTCCGACCGCAAGCGCCTTTTCCTGTATGTACTGGAAGTACTGTTCTCTTTTTGCCGCAGAGAGTTGTTTGGAGTCATTGAGACCGGCTAAATAGAACTTTTCAGGCAAAATAACAGCTGCAGCTACCACAGGGCCCGCAAGCGGTCCTCTACCCGCTTCATCTATTCCTACAATATATTTATAGCCTTCTGCCCTTAATTGGTTCTCATAGATGGATATAGACTCAAAATGACGTCTTTCCGCTTCCTTTCTTGCTATCGACTTTTCAAAGCCTGACAGAGCTGTCTGGACACCTTTACGCTGATCCTGGCGGCATATCTCGATGAAAGGATCCTCCATAGTTTGTAACTCCATCAATTTATTTTTTATTTCTGATATCGTAAGTGATTTCGTCATTGTCCAGTTTCCTTCCTAATTACTATCGGTTTACCCTTGCAAATGTAAAGACCCCCATTTCAGGGGGTCTGCAGTTTATTTATTATACATCAGTTTCTAAATCAGATGGAGATTCAAAAGTCAATCTTCCAAGTTTTTGTGAACGGATGTCTCTAATAATCAATTCGGCTGTTTTATCATAGTTAACCATACCGCCACCAGCTAAACAACCACGGAATTGCCCTATATGATCAAAAGCTTCTACAATTTCTTCAGGGATGGTATCAAGCTTATATCCTTGCTGTAAACGCGCAGGATATTCCCGTTCCAAAAATTTTAGTCCATAGATGGCAATATCATGCAGGTTCAGTATAGTATCCTTAATAGCACCAGTTACAGCTAGTTTATAGCCTACTTCCTGATCCTCAAACTTCGGCCATAAAATTCCTGGCGTGTCCAATAATTCCAGCTCCTTACCAACTTTTATCCATTGCTGGGCTTTTGTGACACCAGGCATATTTCCTGTTTTAGCAATATTTTTCCCGGCTAGCCTATTTATTAAAGTAGACTTTCCAACATTCGGAATTCCGACAATCATAGCTCGGATTGCACGTGGTTTAATTCCTCTTGATTTCATTTTTTCTATTTTATCTTTGAGCACTTCCTGAGCCCCAGCCATAATGCTTTTCAACCCGGTTCCCTGATGTGCATTTACCGCCACTGCTTTAATTCCTTTAGCTTCAAAATAGGCCAACCATTGATTTGTTTTACTTTGATCTGCCATATCAGCTTTATTCAAAATAACCAGCCGAGGTTTATGCTGGATGATTTCATCAATCATCGGATTTCTTGATGATTGAGGTAACCTTGCATCCACCAATTCAAATATAATATCAACAAGCTTTAATTTTTCTGTTACTTCACGACGGGCTTTCGCCATATGCCCGGGAAACCATTGTATCGTCATACTTTCACCTTTTCAGTCTTTAGTCAACAATTCTAAATTCACTTAACGGCCAGTAAACAAGACTCGTCTTACCGAGAATGTCACTTTGCTTGATTGTTCCTATATGGCGGCTATCTTTAGAATATCTTCGATTATCCCCCATAACAAACACTTCACCTTCAGGAACGGTTTCACGACCAATAATCTCTTCCAGAGTAAACGGTTCAGTTAAAGGTCCATCAATAACTTGTTCCTTCGCTTCATCCAAATAAGGCTCCTCATAAGCTTTTCCATTAATATAGAGCGTATCATCTTTATATTCTATTTTATCACCAGGCAAACCAATTACTCTTTTAATGTAATCTTTTTCTTCCGTTGCATGAAAAACAACTATATCAAATCGCTCAGGTTCACCGATTTTATAGGATATTTTATTGACTACCATTCTATTTTCATTATGCAGGGTCGGCATCATCGATAAACCATCAACCAATATAGGTGCAAATAGGAAATATCGGATGACTGCTGCTAATATAATTGCTATAACTAAAGCTTTAATCCATTCAAAGATCTCATTCTTCCCTTTTGACTTAGCCATTTTCGAAACACCGCCTATATCTTTCTCTGTATATGTATAAATATATACATTTCCCATTAAAAAGCCAATAATTTAATATATAATGTGAAAAAGGAGCTTGTGCCAGCACAAGCTCCCTCTATCCACTCACGTTACACACGTAATTATCGGATTTCTTTAATACGCGCTGCTTTACCGCGTAGGTTACGCAAGTAATAAAGCTTAGCACGACGTACTTTACCGCGACGGATAACTTCCAATTTAGCGATACGTGGTGTGTG
>JAZUQD010000110.1:0-7396 GCA_045605505.1 Pradoshia sp. | reverse complement strand
TCAACAAGTAATGAAATCCTTGCAATATGCATTCCGCGATCGTCGCCAAAAGAAACGCGACTTCCGTAAATTATGGATTACTCGTATCAATGCAGCAGCTCGCATCAACGGTCTTTCTTACAGCCGTTTAATGCACGGTTTGAAACTTGCTGGTATCGAAGTAAACCGTAAAATGCTTGCTGAGCTTGCAGTTAGCGATGCAGCAGCATTTGCTCAATTAGCAGAAACAGCTAAAAAAGAACTTAATAAATAATGATAAGAGGCGCTTCTCAAAGGTTTGAGAGCGCCTTTTTATATGGGGAGTGGGGACAATATGAAAGCGATACTGATAGGTTATTTTATCATGATCAACTTGGCCTTACTGTTAACGATGAAAATAGATAAAAATCGAGCTAAAAGTAATCAATATCGTATAAGCGAGAAAACGTTATGGATTCTAGCGTTGGTTGGAGGAGCGATTGGCGGAACTCTGGGAATGCAGTTATTTCGCCATAAAACAAAACATATAGCTTTTACAGTGGGATTTCCTGTATTGGCGATAGTAGATGTCATCATTGTCGGTATTCTTTTGTCTATACAGTCATAAATATGCAAGTGAACATATATTAATAAGTAAGCCAAGTATTAATCATCATAGTAAGGCAGAATGGGGTGTAAATATGGACTACGACTACACCATGTTGCTTGCTTTTATTGAGGCAGGCGGTTTTTGGTCGCCTCTTATCTTTGTAGTTTTCCATATAGTAAGGCAATATATTTTTATTCCGGTAGCCGTTGTTTGCATGGCAGGCGGGATTTTGTTTGGTGCCGTTTTCGGCACTCTATTATCGTTAATTGGATTATGGCTATCATCAATTGTATTTTATTTTATGATTATTAAAATGCCGAAATTGCAGCGTAAGCTAGAAAAGCTCGATGAACGTACGTTGAAATTTGGAGGCAGGATAAATGTGAAACAGGCAAGTGTTTTAAGACTGATTCCCTTTATTCATTTCCATCTCTTAAACTTTTATTTGATTGGGAACAGTAAAGGCTTGGCTGATTATGCAAAAGCAGTTTTCTGGTCTAACATTCCATTGGCATTCTTTTATACGGTATTTGGCCATTCTATTGCCAAGTTCTCGCCAACAATGATGTTAATTATCCTTACGGCATTGGTTCTCCTGCTCTTTTTTCTCAGAGAAAAGAAGGTTATTATCAAATGGAGTGAATTCTTTAGTCATACCTGAGGCAGTCTGTTAAACTTATCAGCGGGGATAAGTTTGGCAGGCTTTTTTTAATGAGATCTTTGAAAAAAGTTGTTAAAGCTATAGCGTGAATAAAGGTTTCGAAACAAAGAAGAAGGTATGAAGGATAGGCTAAAAGAGTGCTGATTCAATCATAATAGAGGCTAATGAGGTTATGAGATCTTCCTAAAGTTTTTAGGACTTATGTATAATAATAAGATAAGCAGATAAAACATATAAAATGAGATACATATTTAAGGAGGATACTCTTTATGAAACATCTTGATGATACGCTCACTATGCTGAAAGAGTTAACTGACGCAAATGGGATTGCAGGTAATGAAGAGGAACCGAG
The DNA here is from genome assembly GCA_045605505.1 of Pradoshia sp. Taxonomy (GTDB): domain Bacteria; phylum Bacillota; class Bacilli; order Bacillales; family Pradoshiaceae; genus Pradoshia. The sequence goes on along the minus strand of JAZUQD010000110.1, from coordinate 5,815 downwards.
AAAAGTTATGAAAAGGCTGATTGAACCGTATGCCGATAAAATCACGTATGATGGAATCGGAAGTCTGGTTGCAGAAAAAACAGGCGAGTCTAATGGTCCGCGGATTATGATTGCTGGGCACCTTGATGAAGTTGGTTTTATGGTTACCCGTATTGACGACAAAGGCTTCATCTTTTTCCAAACAATTGGGGGGTGGTGGTCTCAGGTTATGCTTTCTCAGCGTGTAACGATCACCACTTCCAAGGGTGAACAAATTACGGGCTTGATTGGTTCTGAGCCGCCTCATATCCTTACGCCTGAAGCAAGAAAGAAACCAGCAGATATCAAACATATGTTCATTGATATAGGAGCTGCAAGTCGGGATGAAGTGCTGGAATGGGGAATCCGGCCAGGAGATATGGTTACTCCATATTGTGAATTTACAGTCATGAGAAATGAAAAAATGCTAATGGCCAAAGCATGGGATAACCGGATTGGGTGCGCTGTTGCGATAGAGGCATTAAAACGTTTAAAAGGAGAGACCCATTCGAATACTGTTTTTGGTGTGGGAACTGTTCAAGAAGAGGTTGGACTGCGTGGTGCTAAAACTGCTGCTAATTATGTTCAGCCAGATATTGCGATTGCTGTAGATGTAGGTGTGGCAATTGATACACCTGGATTATCTGAAAAAGACGGTTTAACGAAAGCAGGCGACGGACCGGGACTCGTTTTATATGATGCAAGCTTGGTTACTCATAAAGGCTTGAGAGAATTTATTGTACGTGTAGCAGAAGAAATGAATATCCCTTATCAATTTGATCATATACCTGGCGGGGGAACAGATGCTGGATCATTTCATGTGAGCGGCACAGGAATCCCCTCCATTGCGATTACGATTCCTACGCGTTATATTCATTCCAATGCGGGAGTTTTAAACCGTGATGATTATGAAAATACGGTGACTCTTATTGTCGAGCTGATTAAACGTTTGAACCAAGAAATGGTGAATAAGATTGTGTTTGATTAAGCAACTGCCCTGAAAATATAAGAACGATGATGGAGAAGGCTCCGTCATCGTTCTTTCATTATTTACTAAGCGCACTTTCTAAAAGGTGGAGCATTTCGTTTTTTTCATTGTCGGAGGCTTTTTGCCAAATAAGCTCAAATAAGACACCGAGACCTGGCAGCATTTTTTCTTCGCCGCTTTGGATAGCATCTACAATAGTAGCTTCGAGCTCATCCTGAGTATTGCCTGTTACATTGTGGATAATTGCATTTCTTAGATTCAAATTCATGTATATTCCCTCCTCTAATTCTAGTCTCACTTTAGTTTTGCTATTCTTTCCTTTTTCTATGTATGGAATTTCGGCTATAATGAAAGAACGTTTAATAAGAAGGTGACCATATTGAAATATATTGAATCTATGCAAAATGCACGTGTAAAGCATTGGAAAAAACTTTTAACAAAAAAAGACAGAGATAAAAGTGGTCTGTTCCTTGTGGAAGGGTTTCATTTAGTGGAAGAGGCTTTAGCACATGGGTTAGTGGAAGAACTCATTTTAAAGGAAGGTACTGATTTACCACTCACATGGGATTTGAAAGCTGTTGAATTGTATACCGTACATAAAGATATTTTTAAAGCCATTGCGGATACAGACACACCACAAGGGATAGCGGCTGTTTGTAAGAAACCAACTTTTTCAGACTTGGAAATGGATATTTCGACAGCTTTATTAATCGACCGTGTTCAGGATCCAGGCAATATTGGAACCATGATTCGTACGGCAGATGCAGCGGGCTTTGATGCGGTTATCCTTGGTGACGGTTGCGCGGATCCATACAGCCCGAAAGTGGTTCGCTCCACACAAGGGAGCCTATTCCATATTCCCATTCTTAAAGGTAACTTGGAGACATGGATTGAAAACTTACAGCAATCAGGTGTAAAAGTATATGGCACTGCTTTACAGGGAGCAAAGCCCTACAGAGAAATTAGTAAAGCAGATCGTTTCGCGATTCTTGTTGGTAATGAAGGCAGTGGCGTCAGCAAAGAGTTCTTAGCAAAAACAGATCAAAATGTATATATTCCTATTTACGGAAAAAGTGAATCATTGAATGTGGCTGTAGCAGCCGGAATTTTAATGTATGGCCTGAAATAAAGAGTGAATGAACGTTTGAAACTCGCGGCAATATAGATTATAATGAGTAAATAAAATTGGATGATGAAAAGCAAAGATGGGGACTAAGTAACTGTTTGACCACCATACAGGAAAAAGACGCCTGAGACTGAGAGCGTTTTTATGGATAAGGCAAACAAGTGAATTCACCCCCGGAGCTGCAACCGGGACCACAGGCCAAAAGACTTGTGTAAAGGTTAGCCGGCAAATATGCCGTTATTGAATGAAGCGAGCGTTCCTGCACAAATAGGACGTTAACAAGGGTGGTACCGCGATGATAACCTCGTCCCTTTTTGGGGGCGGGGTTTTTTGTTGTTTTCATTTATTGGTTTTCATCAAAGTTTGAATAGGAGGATTTTATTATGCAAGAGAAATTACAAGCATTGCAGCAGGAAGCCTTGGAAAAAGTGCAGGTTGCTGTTGATCTTAAAGGCTTGAATGATGTTCGTGTTGCGTATCTTGGGAAAAAAGGGCCTATCACTGAGGTATTAAGAGGAATGGGCAGCCTTTCTGCGGAAGAGAGACCAAAAATCGGTGCACTTGCCAATGAAGTCAGAGGAGCCATTGCATCTGCCATTGAAGAAAAGCAACATGCATTAGAGGAAGAGGCTGTTAATCAAAAATTGGCAAAAGAGCAAATTGATGTCACTCTTCCAGGTGCACCTGTTAAGAAGGGAAACCATCATCCGTTAACAAAAATTACGGAACAATTGGAAGACCTTTTCCTTGGAATGGGCTACACAGTGGCTGAAGGTCCGGAAGTAGAGCAGGATTATTATAATTTTGAAGCATTGAATCTTCCTAAGAGCCATCCTGCCCGTGATATGCAGGATTCCTTCTACATTACAGAAGAAATTTTAATGCGTACACATACATCGCCTGTACAAGCTCGTACAATGGAAAAGCATGAAGGTAAGGGACCGGTTAAGATCATCTGTCCTGGTAAAGTATATCGTCGTGATAATGATGATGCTACTCACTCTCATCAATTCATGCAAATCGAAGGTCTTGTGGTAGATGAGAATATCACAATGGCTGACTTAAATGGAACGCTCGAAGTATTCGCGAAGAAATTCTTTGGTGAAGATCGTGAAATTCGTCTTCGTCCAAGCTTTTTCCCATTCACTGAGCCTTCAGTTGAAATGGATATCTCTTGTAAAATTTGCAGTGGAAAAGGCTGCTCAGTTTGTAAACAAACGGGCTGGATTGAAATCCTCGGCGGAGGTATGGTTCACCCGAATGTTTTGGAGATGGCCGGATTTGATTCCAAAAAATATACAGGTTTCGCATTTGGTATGGGTGTAGAGAGAATCGCCATGCTGAAATATGGCGTTGATGATATTCGTCATTTCTATACAAATGATGTACGTTTCGGAAATCAATTTCATCGTCACGAGTAAGAATTAGATAGGAGGAAAAGTGATGTTTGTATCATATAGATGGTTACAGGATTATGTTGATTTAGATGGAATCAATGCCAATGAGTTGGCAGAAAAAATTACACGCAGCGGGATTGAAGTAGAAGGTGTTGAATCTCCTGCTGAAGTGATTCAAAATGTGGTAATCGGACATGTACTTGAGAAAGTGCAACACCCTAATGCGGATAAATTAAGTGTGTGTAAAGTGGATATCGGTGAAGAAGAACCTGTTCAAATCGTGTGCGGAGCACCAAATGTGGCAGCTGGACAAAAAGTTCCTGTCGCAAAAGTAGGGGCTGTTTTACCGGGTAACTTTAAAATTAAAAAGAGCAAGCTACGCGGCGAAGCATCCCACGGGATGATTTGTTCCTTGCAGGAGCTAGGGATTGAAGCTAAAGTAGTGGCAAAAGAATTCAGCACAGGTATTTTTGTATTCCCAGAAGATGTTGTTCCTGGTACGAATGCACTTGAACAATTAGGATTGGACGATCATATCCTTGAATTGGGTTTAACACCAAACCGTTCTGATTGCTTAAGCATGCTTGGTGTAGCTTATGAAGTAGCTGCTATTTTGGGTAAAGAAGTTAAATTACCTGAAGTAAATGTAAAAACAGGCTCTGAGAAAGCAGAAGACTATGTGACGGTGAAAGTAGATGCACCTGAACAAAATCCTCTTTATATTGCGAAAGTAATTAAAGATGTAAAAGTTGGTCCATCTCCATTATGGCTGCAAAGCCGATTAATGAAGAGCGGCATACGCCCACATAATAATGTGGTTGATATTACGAACTTTATTTTGCTTGAATATGGTCAGCCATTGCACGCGTTTGATTATGACCGTTTGCAATCTAAGGAAATCGTCGTTCGTATGGCTCAGGAAGGTGAAAAGCTAACAACACTAGATGAAGCAGAACGTACGTTAAGCCATGATCATCTGGTCATTACGAATGGAAAAGAAGCTATTGCTCTTGCAGGTGTGATGGGAGGAGCAAATTCTGAGGTTGTAGATGAAACAACAACTGTATTACTGGAAGCAGCTTATTTCGCAGGTGGTCCTGTACGCAAAGCTTCCAAAGACTTTGGCCTACGTTCAGAAGCAAGTGCTCGTTTTGAAAAAGGCGTGGATCCAAATCGCGTACGTGCAGCAGGAGAGCGTGCAGCTGAATTAATCGCAGAGCTTGCTGGCGGAACAGTGCTTGAAGGTGAAGCAGAATTTAATGATATGAAGATTGAAGAAGCTGTGATTAGCATCAGTCTTGGAAAAATTAATAAGGTACTGGGCACATCTTTATCTGTGGACGAAGTGAAGGATATTTTAACGCGCCTTCAATTTGAAATGAAAGTGGATGGAGAAGAATTTGTTATTACTGTACCAACACGTCGTGGAGACATTACGATTCCGGAAGATATTATTGAAGAAGTAGCAAGGCTTTACGGATACGATAATCTTCCAAAAACCTTACCGGTTAGTGCTTCAAAACCAGGTGTATTAACTCCTTATCAAATGAAGCGCCGCGTTGTACGCCGTTATTTGGAAGAAGCCGGTTTAATGCAAAATGTTACGTACTCTTTAACATCTGCTGAAAAAGCAACTATGTATACATTGGAGCAACGTGAAAGTATTCGTTTGGCAATGCCAATGAGTGAAGAAAGAAGCACACTTCGCTTGAGCCTGATTCCTGGTTTGCTGGATGTTTTAAAACATAATGTAGCGCGTCAAAATGAAAATATGGCTGTTTATGAAACAGGTGCTGTTTTCCTTAAAACGTCAGATGCAGAGCTTCCGGAAGAAAGAGAACATCTTGCAGGTGCAGTAACAGGTCTATGGAACATGAATTTATGGCAAGGAGAGAAGAAGAAAGTAGACTTCTATGTCGTAAAAGGAATCCTTGAAGGTTTATTCCGCAAGTTAGGTGTAGAGCAACGTATTGAATGGAAACAGGCGGTTATAGAAGGAATGCATCCAGGACGTACAGCTGAATTGCTTTTAGATGGAGAGTTACTTGGTTTCGTTGGTCAAATCCATCCGAAAGTTGAAAAAAAAGAAGACTTAAAAGAAACCTATGTATTTGAATTGTCTCTTTTAAAACTATTAACTGTAGAACAAGAACCAATTCAATATACCGCTATCCCAAGATTCCCATCTATAACACGTGATATTGCGTTAGTCGTAAATTCCGAAGCGGTAGCAGGGGAAATCAGTACGATCATCAAAGAAGCGGGCGGAAAACTATTAAAAGAAGT
>JAZUQD010000109.1:0-8685 GCA_045605505.1 Pradoshia sp. | reverse complement strand
GCTATTAAAAGATTATATAAAACAAAAGAAGACCGCTCTGCTGCACTAAAACGTCACTTAGAGTTCTTTAATACTCATCCATATGTAGCTTCACCTATACTCGGGGTAACTTTAGCGCTTGAAGAAGAACGTGCAAATGGTGCACCGGTTGACGATGTAGCCATTCAAGGTGTTAAAGTCGGTATGATGGGACCTTTAGCAGGTATCGGGGATCCAGTTTTCTGGTTCACGGTTAAGCCAATCCTTGGTGCGTTAGCAGCTTCTCTTGCAATGACTGGTAATATCCTTGGTCCAATTCTTTACTTCGTTTTATGGAATCTTATTCGTATGGGATTCACTTGGTATACACAGGAGTTTGGTTACAAAGCAGGATCTAAAATTACAGACGACTTATCTGGCGGATTGCTTCGAGACATTACTAAAGGTGCCTCGATACTCGGGATGTTTATCCTCGGTGCATTAGTAAACCGTTGGGTATCAGTTAAGTTTACGCCAACTGTATCTTCCGTTCAGCTTGATGAAGGTGCTTATATCGATTGGGATAAGTTACCTGCAGGAGCAGAAGGAATTAAAACGGCACTTGAACAACAAGCTGCCGGTCTTTCATTAAGTGATGTTAAAGTAACAACTCTACAACAAAATTTAGATAGTTTAATCCCAGGCTTATCTGGATTACTATTAACACTGCTTTGCATGTGGCTGCTTAGAAAGAAAGTATCACCAATCGTCATGATTCTTGGATTGTTTGTCGTTGGTGTTGTCTTCCATGTATTAGGCATAATGTAATGAATTCATAACGATTGCTCAGGCTTTCAAATATCTGGTCAATAAAAAGAGAAGCACCTCCTGATGTGAGTCCATCATTTTCAGGAGGTGCTCTTCATATACATGCATAAAACTTACTGTTGACCTGTTACATCCATATCAAGGTAGAAATTGTTGTTCAGAATTCCATTACAGCAAGAAACAACAGCTTGATAGAAGATAGTAAATAATATAGTTTAGGAGGCTGCTATGCTTACTATTGGTTATATTGGAAATGGGAAAAGCACGAACAGATACCATTTACCGTTTGTACTGCAAAGAGAGAATATTAAGGTAAAAACAATCTATCAAAGGAATCCTAAACATGAAAGCTGGAATCGGATTCCAGGAGTCCATTATACATCTGAGTTAGATCAACTATTAAATGATAAAGATATACAACTCATTGTTGTTTGTACAAAACATGACAGTCATTATGAATACGCAAAATTGGTATTAGAACATAATAAACACTGTTTAGTTGAAAAGCCTTTTATGGAAACTTCCGAGCAGGCCAAAGAAATTTTTGCAATCGCGCGTGAGAAAGGATTAATTGTTCAGGCTTATCAAAACAGACGTTTTGATAGTGATTTTCTAACTGTTCAAAGGGTTATTGAAGAAGGGAAATTAGGAGACCTGCTGGAATTAGAAATGCATTTTGACTATTTCCGCCCCGAAGTACCAGAGTCTACTCATACTTTCAATCCTGCAATGTCATTTTTATATGGACATGCCTGTCATACACTGGATCAGGTCATCAGCTATTTCGGCAAACCGGATCATATTCACTATGATGTTAGGCAATTATTAGGGCAAGGAAGAATGAATGATTACTTTGATTTGGATTTATACTATGGTCAAGTGAAGGTTTCTGTAAAATCCAGTTATTTTAGAATTAAAGAAAGACCTAGCTTTATAGTCTATGGAAAAAACGGATGCTTTGTGAAAGCGACGAAAGATCGTCAGGAAGAACACTTAAAATTATTTTACATGCCTGATAACAAAGATTTTGGAGTAGATACACTGGAACATTATGGTGTACTGACATACGTTGACGAAGATGGTACATTCCACGAGGAAAAAGTGAAATCCATTAATGGCGATTATGGTCGAGTATATGATGAATTATATGAAGCTATCATAAATGGGAAAGATAAAACCATTACAGATGAACAAACACTGCTCCAAATGGAAATATTAGAAACTGGGATTAAAAATTTAAAGTAAAATAAAGAAATAATTATGTTTTGTGGACAATAAACATAATTAAACTTCTAAGCGGCTTTAGCTCTGTATGATAAAGGGCTAAGGCCGCTTTTCTATTACTTGGCATTAGAGGGGATGATAAATAGGTTTATTTTTATCTTTTTCTTATATAAATTCTTAAATAGGAGTTAAAAAGGAGGAGATACTATTTATAAGCGTTCCGTTGATTAATAACTAAGAAATAATCTACTTAGATAAATTTCTATAGTTTGATAAAAAGTGCTAAAGCATGCTATAAGTGTAAAAGAAGATTATTTCTGTTTAGTTTTGGGATAGATTTTTATCTGATATCCCCTTAATGAGAGGATTGAAATTAGAATTATGAAAGAAAATTTTTGGCGTGATCTACCACGACCTTTTTTTGTACTGGCACCAATGGAAGATGTGACGGATGTTGTTTTTCGCCATGTCGTGAGTGAAGCGGGGAGACCCGATGTGTTTTTTACAGAGTTTACAAATTCGGAAAGTTATTGTCATCCACAGGGAATAGAGAGTGTGCGGGGACGTTTAGCCTATACAGAGGATGAACAGCCTTTGGTAGCCCATATTTGGGGGGACAAGCCTGAAAACTTCCGAAAAATGAGTATTGGTATGGCAGAACTAGGTTTTAAAGGTATAGATATCAATATGGGATGTCCCGTACCCAATGTTGCTGGCCATGGGAAGGGAAGTGGACTGATCTGCCGTCCAGAAGTTGCAGCCGAATTAATACAAGCAGCCAAAGCAGGGGGATTGCCCGTAAGTGTGAAGACAAGGCTTGGTTTCACAGATATAGACGAATGGCGTGGTTGGCTGACACACATATTGAAACAAGATATCGCTAATCTTTCTATACATCTGCGTACCAGAGAGGAAATGAGTAAGGTTGATGCTCATTGGGAACTGATTCCAGAGATAAAGAAACTTCGAGACGAGGTCGCACCAGATACACTTCTAACGATCAATGGGGATATCCTTGATCGTGAAATGGGATTGAAACTGGCTCAACAATATGGTGTTGATGGGATTATGATTGGCCGCGGTATTTTTAAAAATCCATTTGCCTTTGAGCAGGAACCGAAAGACCATAGCAGTAAGGAATTGCTTGATCTCTTAAGATTGCATTTAGATCTCCATGATCACTATTCAGACGTAGTACCTCGCAAGTACACGCATCTTCATCGCTTTTTCAAGATCTATGTCCGTGGATTCCATGGGGCTGGAGATTTAAGAAATGAGTTAATGAATACGAAATCTGCTGATGAAGCACGTGCCATACTCGATAACTTTGAGAAGCTTAATGCTTTGGACGAAACAGTAGAAGTGTCCGAGTGAGAAAAGTAGTCATAAAATATTGAGAACCCATAGTTGGAGTTCATAATAAGTTTATTATGGTTAAAAATAATTTTAAATTTGTTTTATAGTAAAACAAATTGCAAGCCTATATGATAGTATGTTTGCCAAATATATGAGAATTCAAATCCTAAATAAACCCTTAGAACTGCATGGTTTTTGCAGTGTCTAAGGGTTTTTGTTTTAATGAGTCAATAGTTTTTCTATCCATACAATATAGGAGTAACTAACTATTATCTAAAATATTTTAATAATTCAAATTATTCATGCTATTATTCCTCCCTCATCTTATAATGAATAAAATAGAGGTTAGTGGGAGGGAAAGGCATTGAAGAAAAAATTAATAGTACCTGTCATTCTATCGTCAGCTATATTAGTAGGTTCTATACCAATTGGTAGTGTTTTGGCACAACCTGTTAATTCAAAAGCAGTTAGCAAGGAATGGAATGAGAGGGCTAGCGTTCCACTGTTTGTGAAGGAAAAGGCCGCTGAAAAATACTCTTCTAGTACACCCTCCAATGCTTTGAATTATTTGAAGAATAGGCAAGCGAAGACTGGCATAAGCAATCCTGAGAAAAACTTGAAGGTGAAAGAAGTACAAAAAGATGAACTTGGCATGACTCACATCCGTTTTAATCAATCGGTAAATGGAGTAAATGTTGAAGGTTCCGACATTATTGTGCATTTTAATAAGGAACATGAAGTTGAATCTGTTAATGGAAGAATGAATCAGACACTCAGTGAGTCAAATGTGAGTACAGCTGTCTCCTTAAGTGTTGAAGGAGCAGTAAAAGCAGCCTTATCCTCTGTCAAAGCTCCTAAAGAGCTGACATATGATCCAATTACTGAACTGGTTGTCTATCCTTACAAAGGAGAAAATCATACAGCCTATAAAGTGAATGTTAACTTCATGGGTATGGAACCTGGAAACTGGTTTGTCTTTGTTGACGCAAAAACGGGTGAGATAATTGATCAGTATAATGCTCTCATGCATGCCGCTGAACCAAAAACACAAAAAGGGACAGGAATTGGTGTACATGGAGAACGCAGAGAATTACATATAACCCGCGTGAAAGAAAAGAATTCTGGTACTAAGTTCTCGTTAGCAGATTATGCTCATGCCAATTTGGATGGGATTGAAACATATGATGCTAAAAATGATAATACTTCCAGTAATGACACTCTTTACGTTGGAAATTCGGCTGCTTTTATCAAAGATTATGATCGAGCGGCTGTTGATGCGCATTATAATTCTGAAAAGGTGTATGAATATTTCCTAAATGAACATGATCGAAATTCCCTTGATGGAGAAGGAATGGCCATCATTTCTAAAGTTCACTATGGTACCAATTATAATAATGCTTCCTGGAATGGGCGTTGGATGACCTATGGTGATGGGGATGGGGAGTTTATGATTTCTCTGGCGGCCGGTCTGGATGTAGCAGCACATGAGATGACGCATGGGGTTATTACAAATTCAGCAAATTTGGTCTATCGAAACCAATCTGGAGCATTAAACGAATCGTTTGCGGACGTGTTTGGTGTACTTGTTGACGATGATGACTGGGAAATGGGGGAGGATATTATGGCCCCTGCTGCTAAAGCTGATGGAGTTACGGTATTACGCAGTCTAAGTAATCCAAACAGTGTGGTTGTCAGCAACGAACAAAGAAGGGAATACAGCACAAATGGGGGAGTTTATCCAGACCATATGGACGAGTTTTATCATATGCCGACTTCCGTTGATGGCGGTGGTGTTCATGTGAATTCTTCCATTACAAACCATGCTGCCTACCTGATTGGTCAAGAACTTGGAAGAGAAAAGCTTGGGAAAATCTACTATCGAGCTTTAACGGTATATTTAACCACTAATTCTGATTTTAGCGATGCGCGGAACGCGATTGTCCAATCTGCCGTTGATTTGTATGGGGAAGGCAGCGAGGAAGAGACAGCCGTTCATTCTGGTTTTGATGCGGTGGGAATTTATTAATGAAAAACGGGTAGATAAAGTAGTTCAAATGCTCGCTTCTGCAGACTATCTGTGGGAGCTTTTTTATTGCTTTCTTATTAATAATTTTTTGTCTGAAGTAAGGGTGTGGATGTTAAATGTTACTTATGAGTTGAGTGAAGAAAAGCGGGTGGAAAATGGATGATTATTTGAAGGAAAGGATCGAAAATATAATCGGTAATACACACAATTAAGATTCTCCATGAACAGGGTTGCACTTCTGAGTAAACAAGGTGGTTACCAGTATTTGAAGGTCTAACTAAAAAAGGATATTGATTTTCTTATTTAATATATATTCGAAAAGTGTAAAAAGTTAAAAAAAGAGGTTGGCATTTAATTATAAATATGCTAGCATACTAGTATGAATGATAATGGAAATGGTTTAGCGAAAGTTAATTTGTGAAGAGTTGAGCATAATCATGTGAAATGTTGAACAATATTTAGTTATTATTGGTTTGCATGAAATTAGAACTTATATGTAGGGACTAAAAAGTACATGACTGGCTCAACTGATTTTAGAGACTTGATGAAATCGCTTACAAATTAGTATCCAAGTGGATAAATCAAGGTCCATTACATTTAAAACTATTAGATTGCTGGAGGAGAAGTAAATGAGTGAACCACAAGTAAAAACGATTTCAGATTTACAAGAATCAACTGTAACACATCGTCCTTTTGGTATGAGAGACAAAATCGGTTATTTAATGGGCGACTTTGGAAACGATTTCTTCTTTCTTTTAGTAAGTGCTTATTTAATGGTTTTCTACACAGATATATTTCATATTAGTGCAGCTACTGTAGGGGTATTGTTCATGGTGGCACGTCTGTGGGATGCTGTTGCTGATGTAACTTGGGGGCGTTTTATTGATACAAGGCCTGCAACTAAACATGGTAAATTTAAACCTTGGATTTTTAGAATGTCTTTCCCTCTTGTTTTTTCAGGCGTATTAATGTTTGTAACCATTCCAGGTATGAGTGATGGCTTTTATATGGCATGGGCATTTGTTACCTATATTGTTTGGGGAACATTATACAGTACAGTCAATATTCCGTATGGATCAATGGCATCTGTAATTACAGATAATCCAGAGGAACGTACAACTTTATCCACTTGGAGAACAGCTGGTGCAATGTCAGCAAGTTTAATCATTAACGCAATTGCTCCATTAATCGTGTTTGTAGATAACCAAATCGACGCGAATCGTATGTTTATGGCAGCATGTATTTTCGGTGTTCTATCAATTTGTTGTTATATGGCATGCTATAAGCTTTCAACTGAACGTATTACAGCACCGGAAGGAACAAAAGAAACAGGTAATATGAAAGCTACGATTAAAGGGTTAATGAAAAATAAACCATTACTTTGGATTTTAACCGCTTCACTATTACTCATGATGAACACAATGCTAATGGGTGCTGTTAACGTTTATTTGTTCAAGGACTATTTCACAAATGCAGCTGCACTAAGTCTCATGGGTGTTGTTCAAACAGCCGGAACATTTGTAGTAATGCCATTTGTAAAACCGTTGGTTGCAAAGTTCGGTAAGAAAGAAATCTCATCTGTAGGTATGTTAGTGGCAACTCTAGTATATTTAGTTTTATTCTTTATAAAAGATTTAAGTGCCATGCAGTTCATTGCCGTTGCTACATTAGGTATGATAGGGCTTGCCTTCTTTAATGTTGTCATTTGGGCATTCGTAACAGATGTTATCGATTACCATGAATTATTAACTGGTCTACGTGAAGATGGAACAGTCTATTCAATTTATTCGTTCGCTCGTAAAGTTGGCCAGGCCATTGCCGGTGGGATTGGAGGTTTTGCTATTGGTCTTGTTGGATACAATGCTGCCAATAGTGTACAAACTCAAGGCGCTCTTGATGGTATCCACATGTTAGCTACTTTAGTGCCAGCCATTGTCTTCGGGGTGATCTTCCTTATCTTGGTTTTCTTGTATCCGCTTAATAAGAAGCGTACAGATGAAATGGCTATTGAATTGAATGCTAGAAGAAAGTAATAACCCTTTGGATAAATAATAATTAAAGAAGATAGCTAAGATTCATTTAGTTATCTTCTTTTCATATATTTGATAGCTAAGAAGTTTGTTATGCTCTGATTTCTTAAGGAGGGGCCACTCATGCTAGTTATGACACCAAGAGCAGCTGGAGAAAACACGAAAGAGTATTCATATCGCCTGGTCAAAAACGCCATTATGTCATTGCAACTACAACCTGGTCAATCAATTAGAGAAGCGGATTTAGCAGCATCTCTATCAATTTCAAGAACACCGATCAGAGAAGTAATGGCAAAATTGAAAGAAGAGAACTTAGTAGAAGTCTTACCACAAATAGGTACGTATGTATCAAAGATTAATTTTCAATTAATTGAGGAAGCAGCATTTATGCGCTTTACGCTGGAAAAAGAAGTTTTGAAATTATCTTGTCGTACATTCTCACAGAAGAGTTTAAAAAAGTTGAAAAGAATCGTAGCTCAACAAGAAGAACTTATTTTTGAAAAAGAAGAAGTACAAGAATTTCATCAATTGGATAAACAATTTCACTTTTTGATTTTTAGAGAGAATAAGAAAGAGCACATATGGGAGGCGATTATGCGTCTAAGTACACATTATAATCGTATGAGATTACTTTCTGAAATGAACAATAGCTTTGAAGAGGCGATTAAACAACATCAAGACATTATCCAATTAATTGAAAATAAAGACATGGAATATGCTTCGCAGATTGCCTATCAACATATTATAGAACCAAAAAGAAAGTGGGAGCAATTTTTAGAGGAAGGTAGTCCATACTTACATTATTTTGATGTGCCATAAGAAAAGTGTCCAACGTATAAGGATACTTTTTTAGTTTATAGCCAACTATACTAAATGAATTAATGATGTCCGAGCCTTTGAATTAAGGATATTCTTTTATTTTGTTTTTTTACTGCTGGGAGCAGATCCAGAGTAGAAAACTTCTACATTAAAAAGAGACTGCAACTATATTGTTGAAGTCTCTTTTTCGTCTCTTATTGGGGTAATAGTCTCAATGTCTGATCTTCATTAACTGGTTCATTGAGCTATTTTGGGCCATCTACGTTTTTTTCGTTCTAGCTGATTTTCTACATTCATATACAACGTAAGTATGTTCTCCTTATCGATAATGATCAAATATTCATACAAACCATCTTAGATTGGGAAAGTACTATAAAAGAAAGAACAGAAGGGAGATATCCCTTCTATCCCTAGTTTATTGTTTTATATAAGCAAGTCCTAGAC
>JAZUQD010000108.1:0-4131 GCA_045605505.1 Pradoshia sp. | reverse complement strand
CAGACAGGTACGGTTAATCCACCAGTCTATTTTTCCACCGCTTATCGTCACGATGGAATAGGACAATCAACCGGGTTTGATTACATTAGGACAGGTAACCCAACCAGAAAATTATTGGAGGAGGGAATTGCTGAGCTTGAGGGGGGCAAGCAGGGCTTTGCTTATAGTTCAGGTATGGCGGCTATTCACTCATTGCTTTGTTTATTTTCTCCAGGGGATGAGATCGCCGTCTCTGCTGATCTTTATGGGGGGACATACCGATTATTCGAACAAATATGGAAGACATATGGAATCAAAATCAAATCATGCCAAACCTATTCGGATTTTGTTGAATCCATTACGGAACGTACGAAGGCCTTTTTTATTGAAACCCCAACAAACCCGCTTATGCAGGAAATGGACATAAGTGAGATTGCTCAACTGACGCGTGCAAATGAACTATTATTGATCGTTGATAATACATTTTATACACCTATTCTGCAAAGGCCGCTTGAGCAAGGAGCAGATATTATTGTCCATAGCGCCACAAAATATTTAGCGGGACATAATGATGTATTGGCCGGTTTGATTGTCGCAAAGAGTGCGGATATTGGCACACGCCTTGAAGAATACCAAAATGCAACGGGAGCTGTGCTTTCACCCTTTGATTCCTGGCTTGTAATGAGGGGAATGAAAACATTAAGCTTACGGATGAAGCAACATGAGGATAATGCCAAGAAAATCAGTCGATTTTTAAGAGAGCGAGAAGAAGTGACGGATGTCCTTTATCCTGGTAAAGGAGGGATGATATCATTCCGACTCAAATCAGCAGAATGGGTCAATCCCTTTTTAAAGAGTCTCAAGATCATTTCATTTGCAGAAAGTCTGGGCGGAGTAGAGAGCTTGATGACGTATCCTGCAACACAAACACATGCAGATATACCAGAGGAAGTGCGCATACAAAATGGAGTATGTAATTGCTTGCTGCGTTATTCTGTTGGGATTGAACATACAGATGATTTAATTCAAGATCTCAGTCAAGCTTTTGAATCAATAGTAGGGAAATGATAGGCTAAAGATTTTAGTCGATATCTGGGATTACGTAAATTCAGCACGAGCGCCTATAATAGCTGGTAGTGCGTGGGTGAACGGATGAATAAAGCTTTATTCTAGTAGAGGGAACCCATATTGTTTAGGGGTTCCCTTTCGTTTCCTTAAAAGCAACAGTATGGGAAGAGAATCGTGCTTAGAATACGGTTATAGTCGGTTATCTACGATTATTTCTTTGGCACTAAGGTGTATCTTTGGTAGTATTGTTCTTTGGTGGTTGAAGAACAGGTTAAATGAATTGATATTCAAGGAATTTTTTCATGATATTTTTCAATTTTTTTACATTATTTAATATTCATGTAGGCAATATAGAGTACAATTTGATATTCTATACGTATAACGGACTTTATGAAAAAAGGATAGGGGGAGTGATGACATGAAAGCTTTAATAAATATAGATTATACAAATGATTTTGTAGCGGATGCTGGCAAATTAACTTGCGGTAAACCTGGAAGAGAAATCGAAGAATATATTGTTTCTTTAACCGAGAAATTTATTAAGGATAGAGAGCTTGTTGTATTTGCTGTTGATGTTCATGATGAAAATGATCCCTATCATCCTGAAAGCAAATTATTCCCTCCGCATAATATACGAGGTTCCGAAGGACGTTTATTATTTGGAAATCTTCAAAATGTGTATAATACATATAAAAGCCAAGAGAATCTCCTATGGATTGATAAAACAAGATACTCTGCCTTTGCCGGAACCGATTTAGAAATTAAATTGCGTGAACGGGGTGTTACAGAGTTACATTTGGTTGGAGTCTGTACAGATATTTGCGTTTTACATACAGCGGTAGATGCCTATAATAAAGGGTTTAAAATTGTGATACATAAAGATGGAGTGGCGAGCTTCAATGAAGCCGGCCATGAGTGGGCCTTGTCTCATTTTGAACACACACTGGGAGCCAGTGTTTTGTAATTGGAGGAGGAAGTTTGATGACACATTATCCGGATGACAGCTTTGCTTTACATACAGATCTATACCAAATTAATATGATGGAAACCTATTTTAAAGATGGAATCCATAATAAAAAGGCAGTATTTGATGTCTATTTTAGGCGTAATCCATTTAATAATGGATATGCCATATTTGCGGGGCTTGAACGAGTCATTACATATATTAAAGAATTAAAATTTACCGAAAGTGATATTGAATATTTAAGGGAAGAGCTAAAGTACGATGAAGAGTTCCTGAATTATTTAAAGGAACTTCGTTTTACAGGGACCATCAGGAGCATGAAAGAAGGCGAGCTCGTTTTCGAAAATGAACCGCTGATGCGAATTGAAGCACCGCTTGCGGAAGCTCAACTAGTTGAAACAGCTATTCTTAATATCATTAATTATCAAACGCTTATTGCCACAAAGGCATCCCGCTTAAATGTAGTAACGGAGGGTGAATTGCTGTTTGAATTCGGTACAAGAAGAGCCCAAGAAACAGAAGCAGCTATTTGGGGAACAAGAGCCGCGTATATCGGTGGATTTCAGGCAACCAGTAATGTCAGAGCCGGGAAGAAATTTGGCATTCCGGTAGTGGGAACGCATGCGCATGCACTTGTTCAGGCTTATCGAGATGAATACACAGCCTTCCGTAAATATGCAGAATCACATTATGAATGTACATTCCTTGTTGATACATTTGATACACTTAAGTCAGGTGTACCGACTGCTATACAAGTGGCGAAGGAAATGGGCGATAAAATTAATTTTAAAGCCATTCGTTTGGACAGCGGAGATCTGGCTTACTTATCGAAGAAAGCGCGAGTTATGCTGGATGAAGCAGGCTTTACTAATACGCTGATAACAGCCTCCAATGATCTGGATGAGGCTACCATCCTAAACCTTAAGGCACAAGGGGCCAAAATTGATATGTGGGGAGTCGGCACGAAGTTGATAACAGCCTATGATCAGCCAGCTTTAGGGGCCGTCTATAAAATGGTTAGCATTGAGGGCGAAGATGGCACAATGGTAGATACCATCAAAATTAGTGCAAATCCCGAAAAAGTAACCACTCCTGGCATGAAGAATGTATACCGGATTATTAATAGAGAAACAAAGAAATCAGAGGGCGATTATATTACTCTCGAACATGAAAATCCTGCTGCTGAGGAATCCTTAACGATGTTTCACCCAGTTCATACATTCATTTGCAAGGAAGTAACAAATTTTGATGCGGTGCCATTGCACGAAAATATCTTTATGGACGGACAATTAGTATATGAAACACCAGCCTTAAAGGATATTCAACAATTTTCGAAGGATAATCTAGACTTGTTATGGGATGAATACAAACGATTCCTTAATCCGGAAAAATACCCAGTTGATTTAAGCCCAAAATGCTGGGAAAATAAACGAGTGCGTATACAGGAAGTACAGGAACAAGTGAGAAGGAAGAAACAAAAGTAAGAAACTGAAGATAATCATTGATCCACCTTGCCATAATGGACAAGGTGGATTTTTTGTTATTAAATTGATTTTGGCATAGAATGCTGCATGTTGGTATAGATGCGAAGCCATATGCTTAATGTATTTTGTTTACAGAGGTCTTTCATTATGATAAACCGAACCTGGCATTTAGCCAGGTTTTATTTTTATCCATTTAGAGTTAAATCCATCCTTTAATGGGACCATTATGTGTATGATTGTCGTTATATGGAGAAAAAACAAGAAAGAAAATAGTGAAAATAGGTTTCTGGAAGTATGTTAGAATCAGCTAATTAACTGTATAATATTGGAAACCTATGAAAGAGGGTGGGGACATGAAAGTGGGTTCCTTAATTAAATATTATCGAACTAAGCAGGGATTAACTCAAAGTGAGCTGGTCGAAGGCATATGTTCTGTACCTCATCTAAGTAAAATTGAACATAATGAAAAGGAAGCCAATGATCAAACCATTAATTTATTATTACAACGCTTGGGTGCAGATTTAACGAAGGTCTATGAACAAAATAATACAGTAAAAAGATTGCTGGATGAATGGATTGAATATATAAATTATTTTCAGATTGAAGAGGCAAAAGAAATAGATCGGCAGTTGAATG
>JAZUQD010000107.1:0-2409 GCA_045605505.1 Pradoshia sp. | reverse complement strand
AGTGATTTTAACATTTCGATTCCTTCTGCTCCTGCAACATCCTCATTTACCATACCTGTAATAACATAGCCGGGATGGACACTGTTTACTCGAATGTTATAAGGAGCAAATTCCAATGCCATTGATTTTGTCATTAATCTTACTGCGCCTTTACTAGCGTTGTAGAAACAAGCACCCGCTGAACCTACTAAGCCCAGAATAGAAGAAACGTTTATGACTGCACCACCTGTACCCTGTGCAACCATCTGTCGAATCGCTTCACGGCTACAAAAGAATACACCGTTTTGATTAACCCCTATGTATTTCTCGTATTCATCAGTAGGAAGATCTAGTGTAGAACCTCCTCCACCTATACCTGCATTGGCAATCATAATGTCAAGATGTCCATATTTTTCAACAACATGTGACACCATATCCTTTACTTGATTTTCGTCTGAAACATCTACTTTCAAGAATTCAACGTTTAACTCTTTGGCAGTTTGATTTCCCAACTCCTCGTTGAAGTCTGCAATAACGGGGATTCCTCCTTTGTCGAGAATAGCTTTTACCGCTTCTTTACCAATTCCGTTGGCCCCTCCTGTTACAATAGCTACTTTACCTTTGATTTCAAACATATTAGCTTCTCTCCCTTTCTTAGAACCATTCAATAATTATTATATTGATATAATTTTATTCCCCCGTTATATATTCTTTAAACCTTAAAAAGTAACCTTTATTCCCCCTTATTAAATGTTTTTGTCAGTGAAATATCAGAATACTGGAATATATATCTTTTTGAGCCAAAGAGTTTGAGATATAGTTAATCTATATACAGTTCCACATTTTAGGAGGATGCCATAATGTCAGAGCAAGCAATAGAAGTTAATTCAGATAGTATAAAAATTAACGTAAATCTATGCCAAGAATACTTATCACCGAAAGAGTATATTGAATTACATTATATTGTAGATAAAATAGAAAAAGACCTAGAGAGAAAGGGACGATGGAATAAATTTGATTATGAGGAACTAATGTCAATACGTTCTCTTACAAATAGACGAATATTTACAGGTGAAACCAACGAGGCACGGGGAGTTGATGTAGAATCGGAGGCTAAAAGAATACAAGATTTTGACGAAGGTGCCAAAAGGAGGGCCAAGTCTTTGTTTGCGTTATCAGGATCTGTATTTCTCCTCACAGTGGCTGCCTTTACTTTACATATGGTGTCTGAACGATACCCTTCCATGAGTGTATACCGGGGTTGGTTAGTTTGCTGCATACCTTTCCTTACTACTAGCTACATGATCTATTTGAAAGATTTCCAGCTCGGAGAACATTGGGAACATTTGAATCGCCCTATAAGAGTGGTATGGTGGATATTCTTTGTTAGTAACCTATTTAGTTTAGTGGTTAACAGCTTCAACGTAATGGAGTGGTAATGTTGGTGAGGTAGTAGACAGATACTAGTGTGAGGGTATACGATATTTTTATCCGCTCCAAATGTTACATTAAACAGGCATTCAGTGGGGTATAAACCTTCTTACATTGAACTGGAATCTTAAATAAATTCATTTTATCTGGATCTTTAAAGGTAACATGAGAATCATACAAAAACAGTACAACTTAGTTTTATCATTATCTCAAAAAACGATTCCTATCATTTTCTATCTGAAACATCTATATCCCCTTCAACTATCTGACTTTTTTAACCCTGCTCTTTATACCGATATCTACTACTTGAAAATAATCATAAATCGATCTTCATTAGTGGTCCATCTACCGATACAGCCCTGACATCTACACAGACTTGCCATAGCCAACTTTCGTTAAGGACATGAAATCGATTGATATTCAATCGTCGGATGTAAATTGATCTATAAAAAGCCCCTTCAAAGTTAGACGCAAATCTAAATGGAGGGGCAGTTCAAAATTACGGATGCTTCTAAATATAAGATTACAAATTATTATAGCCTTCTATATAACTAGCCTATTATAGTAGGCTGTACCTATCTAAATATCTATACTAGACGTTTCACCAACATATAACCCTTAAGTTTAGCAATCATTCCTCCCGCCCCACATTAAAATACCTAGCCTCCGGATGCGAAAAAACCATCGCTGAAACAGATGCTTCAGGATTCATCATGAACCCTTCTGTTAACTGAATTCCGATATCCTCCGGTTTCAGCAGCCTGAATAGCTTTTCCTGATCCTCGAGATTCGGGCAGGCTGGATATCCGAATGAATAACGCTGACCTGTATATTTGGCACTCAGTCGTTCTTTCATGCTCATATCGATAGAGTCATGGATTCCCCAGGCATCTCTCATGAGGTGATGGACTCGTTCGGCTAAGCCTTCTGCGCATTCGAGGGCGAGTGATTGGATGACATGGCTCTTTAAATACTGTCCATCTTTTTTCCATCCTTCTG
>JAZUQD010000106.1:0-16374 GCA_045605505.1 Pradoshia sp. | reverse complement strand
AAACCACAGCCTTCCAAGCTGTTGTCGCGAGTTCGATTCTCGTCACCCGCTTTTAGTTTTTTTTATGGGCCTATAGCTCAGCTGGTTAGAGCGCACGCCTGATAAGCGTGAGGTCGATGGTTCGAGTCCATTTAGGCCCATATACCATTATTCCGTAGTAGCTCAGTGGTAGAGCACTCGGCTGTTAACCGAGCGGTCGTAGGTTCGAATCCTACCTGCGGAGCCATATATGGGGAAGTACTCAAGAGGCTGAAGAGGCGCCCCTGCTAAGGGTGTAGGTCGGGTAACCGGCGCGAGGGTTCAAATCCCTCCTTCTCCGCCATATGGCCCCTTGGTCAAGCGGTTAAGACACCGCCCTTTCACGGCGGTAACACGGGTTCGAATCCCGTAGGGGTCATTAAAAAAACCATGTACTATAAGTACATGGTTTTTTTTTATCTTGCATGAATCCACTGTTCTATGAGAGAATGGAAAGAAATAACAATATCTTTTCTTTTTAAGGTCGCTTGAAGAACAATCACCTCTCTTGTAATATACACTATTCCTTAATTTCCTCTATTGATTTATTTGATCTTGTCCATAAAATTTACCCACAATAACTTTCAATGAAGTAGTAGAAATCAATATAATATGTTGGACTAAGTTTCCTTCGAGGTCTTGAATTATTAGAAAATTTTGTTTACTATATATAAATAGTATAATAAACAAACAATTCTTTATTTTATCCAATTAGAATGTTTTCTTTAGTCCCTTTCAATCATATGTATATATAAATAAATATTTATAAAAGTTATAGTATATTAGTTTTTAAATGCTTTATTTTGGATATATGATACTAGGACTGTTAATTTCTCTTATCAATACCATAATATAGTGGTTTAGATTAATTATATGTTTGATTTG
Organism: Pradoshia sp.; assembly: GCA_045605505.1. Lineage (GTDB taxonomy): Bacteria > Bacillota > Bacilli > Bacillales > Pradoshiaceae > Pradoshia. The sequence continues at coordinate 15,471 of JAZUQD010000106.1, read as the reverse complement.
ACAATTATTGCATTTGATTTAGTGACAGAATAAGTAGTTTAATTAGTATATTGACAAAATTCTAGAAAGGGTGATAATATGCCTATTGCTATCCCAACAGACTACCAGGTTCATTTGTTTCATGAAGGTTCTCTTTATGATGCGTATAAACTGTTCGGCGCTCATTTAATAAAAATAGATGATCATGTACATACAAGGTTTACGGTATATGCACCAAATGCCCGTCAGATACGCTTGGTGGGTTCTTTTAATAATTGGAATGGTAAAGGATATGATCTCGAAAAGGTTTCTGAACAGGGCATTTGGTCCATTTTAATAGAAAAAAACTTGGAAGGGCAAATATACAAATACGAAATTGAAGCTGCTACAGGAGAAATTCTGTTAAAAAGTGATCCATATGCATTTTATTCTGAAATAAGGCCCAATACTGCCTCCATTGTCCACCCATTAGAGGATTCATATGAATGGGGCGATACTTCCTGGTATAAGAAGAAAATAAAAAAACATCAAGAAGATTGTCCAATGTTTATTTATGAAATTCATTCAGGTACATGGAGAAAGCATATTCAAGAAGGCAAAGAAACTACTCCAAGTGATGAGTGCAGAATTGAAGAATTTTATACATATCGGGACCTTGCAGATGAACTTATCCCTTACATAATCGAACAAGGCTTTACACATATTGAATTGATGCCACTTACAGAACATCCATATGACGGTTCATGGGGCTACCAGAGTACAGGGTATTACTCTCCAACCAGTCGATATGGAAGACCAGAAGATTTAAAGTATTTTATTGACAAATGTCACCAACATAATATAGGTGTTCTGCTTGATTGGGTTCCTGGACATTATTGCAAAGATGCTCATGGTTTATTTATGTTTGATGGTTTACCAGTTTATGAGTATTCTGATCAAAAACATAGAGAGAACCAAGTATGGGGTACAGCTAATTTTGACTTAGGTAAACCTGAAGTCCATAGCTTTTTAATATCCAATGCGCGGTATTGGATGAATTACTTTCACATAGATGGGTTTAGAGTAGATGCGGTTGCAAATATTATATATTGGCCAAATACATATAATGGTGACGTGAATCCGTATGCCATAAAATTTTTACAAAAACTTAACCGCGTTGTTAAAGAATCCGATCCTACTGTACTAATGATGGCTGAAGACTCAACTGATTGGCCTGACGTGACTAAACCGGATAATGAGGGAGGTTTAGGATTTACATATAAGTGGAATATGGGATGGATGAACGACATTTTAGAGTACATGGAAGCAGACCAGCATTCTAGGAAAGATCTCCATAATAAAGTAACATTCTCCTTAATGTATGCTTATACGGAACGCTTTATTTTGCCTTTATCACATGATGAAGTGGTCCACGGTAAAAAATCTCTTCTTGATAAAATGCCAGGAAGCTACGAAGAAAAATTTTCTCAGTTGAAATTACTTATGGGATTTATGACAACCCACCCAGGAAAGAAATTACTATTCATGGGCGGAGAGCTGGGAATGTTCTCGGAATGGAAGGATAAGGAACAGGTTGATTGGCATCTACTAAATTACAAATCTCATCAAACATTAAATATTTTCTTTAAAGATTTAATAAAGTTTTATAAACGCTCAAAACCTTTATATGAGCTGGATGATCAGCCTGAAGGATTTGAATGGATTGATGTCCATAACACCGACCAATCTATATTCTCATTTATTCGCCGAGATCAAGAAGGTAACCCTTTAGTTATTTTGTGTAACTTTAAAAATATAGCGTATGAAGAATATAAAGTAGGAGTACCTGATAAACAGGAGTATAAAGAGGTCATTAATAGCGATGCTCTCCAGTATGGTGGAAGCAATCATGTTAATAAGAAGACCATCATCGCAGAAGAAGGTCCTTTTCATGGAAGACCATATCACATAAAGATAAAGGTCCCTCCATTTGGAATTACGATACTGCGTCCCATAAAAAAACGGAAGGAGTCAACTAAAAATGGCAAAGAAAAAAATAGTCGCAATGCTACTAGCAGGAGGACAGGGAACAAGGCTTGAAGCTTTGACCGCTGATATTGCAAAACCAGCAGTCCCATTTGGCGGTAAATATAGAATTATAGATTTTACGTTAAGCAACTGTACCAACTCTGGGATAGATACGGTGGGGGTATTAACGCAATATCAACCATTATTGCTAAATTCATACCTTTCGAATGGAAGCGCCTGGGATCTTGATTTAAGAGATGGCGGAGTTACCGTTTTACCTCCATATTCTGCATCAAAAGAAATGAGATGGTATACAGGGACAGCAAGTGCAGTTTATCAAAATTTAAATTATATCGATCAATACGATCCGGATTATGTGATCGTTCTCTCCGGTGATCATATTTACAAAATGGATTATGATAAAATGCTGAGCTTCCATGAAGAAAAGGGAGCAGATGCAACGATTTCTGTTATCCCTGTACCTTGGGATGAAGCAAGCAGATTTGGAATCATGAACACTAGAGAAGATTATTCGGTAATGGAATTTGAAGAAAAGCCTAAGGATCCAAAAAATAATTTAGCATCAATGGGAATTTATATATTCAATCGTAAAGTCCTAAAGGACTATTTAATAAAAGATTCCAAAAATGAAGAGTCATCAAGAGATTTCGGGAAGGATATCATTCCTTTACTGTTAAATGATGATAAAAAGGTATATGCATATCCGTTTGAAGGATATTGGAAAGATGTCGGTACACTGAAAAGTTATTGGGAAGCTAATATGGATTTACTAGATGAAGAGTGTGAATTAAATCTTTATGACTATTCATGGCGCATATATTCTGTTAATCCAAATAGACCTCCTCAATATTTATCTAATAAAGCAGATGTTAAAGAATCATTGATTAACGAAGGATGTATTGTGGAAGGCAAGGTAGAAAAGTCAGTTGTTTTCTATGGAGCACAAATCGGGAAAGGTGCTCATGTAAAAGATTCAGTTATCATGTCAGATGCGATCATAGGTGAGAATGTTTATATTGAAAAAGCTATTATTCCACCTGGTGCTGTTATACCTGATAACCAAGTGATTAAGCCAATTGATGATGAGGATGTAATATTAGTTAATCCTGAGCTGTTAACTGAAGAGAATGTCATAAAATTATCTTGATATATTTTGAAAGGCGTTGAAAATATGAGTAAATCACTATTAGGTATTATAGATGCCACAAATAGTTATGAGTCCCTGGACATTTTAACAAAAAGTCGGAATGTTGCAGCATTGCCAATCGCTGGGCGTTTTCGATTAATAGATTTTATCTTGTCAAGCATGGTTAATTCAGGCATTTCAAATGTAGCTGTTTATCCACAGGCACATTTTAGATCGTTAATGGACCATTTAGGAACAGGAAAAAACTGGGATTTAAATAGAAAAAGAGATGGTCTGTTTTTCCTACCGGTTCCACATACAGAAGATGTGCAGGGTGAGGTTCATTCGTTTGACCACTTTGCCTACCATATGACGTACCTGGAAAGAAGCGAACAAGAGTATGCGATAGTAGCTAACAGTCAAACGGTTTGCAACATTGATTTTAACGCGGTCCTTAAATATCATATACAAAATAGATGTGATATAACCGAAATCAAAAAAGATAATGAATCATTGGAAATGTTCATTCTAAAAAAAGAATTGCTTGTTAAGTTAATTGAAGAACGGAAACAGACTGGGTATACATCTCTAAAAGATGTTGTAGATGATCATTATTCAGACTTTACAATCTGTGTATATCAGTATGATGGATACTTGGCTAACATTAATTCTATTAATGCCTATTTCCAAACAAGTATGGATTTGCTTAAAGAAGAAAATTGGAGCCAGCTATTTATGAAGGATTGCCCTATTTATACGAAAGTTAAAGATGAGCCGCCATCCAAGTACAGTGGACAGTCTCATGTGAGCCAAGCGATGGTTGCTAATGGGTGTATGATCAAAGGGGAAGTAGAGCAGAGCATCATCTTCAGAGCTGTAAATATCGATGAAGGTACTTCAATTAAAAACTCTATCATCATGCAAAAAACAAAGATTGGTAAGAATTGCAAACTTGACTATTGTATCCTCGATAAAGATGTAGAAATTGCAGACGGAACAGTTCTTATTGGGTCGCCATTTCAACCAATTGTTATTCAAAAAGGTGTTAAACAAGGAGCGTTGATGAATTCGTGAATGTATTATTTGTAGTATCCGAATGTGTACCCTTTGCTAAATCTGGAGGGCTGGCTGATGTAGCCGGCTCTCTTCCAAAAGAATTAAAAAAATTAGGTCATGAGGTAAGAGTGTTGCTTCCTAAGTATGGGACGATACCTTCTCATTTTTTTAATTCAGCCAAAAAAATTGCCGAATTTGAAGTTCAATTAAGTTGGAGAAGACAGTATTGCGGTATTTTTGAAGTTGAGTATGATGGTGTCACGTATTACTTTATGGACAATGAATATTATTTCCACCGTCCAAAACTTTATGAGCAGTTTGATGATGGTGAACGTTTTGCCTATTTCTGTAAAGCGGCTGTGGAAACGCTCTATCATATCCCATTTTTACCGGATGTTATCCATACTCATGACTGGCATACAGGCATGATTCCATTTCTTTTGAAAACCCAGCATCAAAATACGAAATTAGCCAATATCAAAAATATTTTTACCATTCATAATTTGCAATTCCAAGGTATTTACGGAAAAAGTTTTCTGAATGATGTACTAGGAATTCATGATGACTACTTTAACCAATTGGAATTCGATGGGAACGTCAATTTCATGAAATCAGCTCTTGTTTATGCGGATGCTATTACTACTGTGAGCCCTACATATAAAGAGGAAATTAAAACAGATTATTATGGTGAACGCCTAAATGGATTATTACAGGCCAGAGATTCAGATCTATATGGAATTATAAATGGGATTGATAATGATTTATATAATCCTGAAAAAGATGACGCAATTGCCAGTGAGTTTTCGGTCAACAATTTAAAAGGCAAGTTGGCGAATAAACGATCCCTGCAGAAGTATTTTAATTTACCGGTAGATGATAGTAAGCCGCTGATTGCTGTTGTTTCACGTCTGACATCTCAAAAAGGCTTTGATTTAGTTAGAGCTGTTTTCCATGAGATCTTACAGGAAGATGTACAAATGATTATGCTGGGGACAGGTGATCCGCAATTTGAACATTTCTTTGGTTATACGTCCCAATGGTATCAGGATAAACTAAGAGTTCATATCGGATTTAATGAGGATTTAGCCCATCAAATCTACGCTGGTGCCGATTTATTCCTTATGCCGTCTAAATTTGAACCTTGTGGGTTAAGCCAATTAATAGCAATGAGATATGGGACATTACCAATAGTAAGGGAAACTGGTGGCCTGCGAGATACTGTACAGCCATATAATGAATTTACTGGGGAAGGCAATGGTTTCTCATTTACAAACTTTAATGCTCATGACATGCTTTATACAATACGAAGGGCATTATCTTTCTATCACAATCCGTCGGAATGGAAGAAAATCGTGCAGAATTCCATGAGGAAGGACTACAGCTGGGCACGTTCAGCAGCAGAGTATGAGCTATTGTATGAAGACTTGATTGAGAGGATCTGATTTGATGTTTAGTAATAAAGAACAGTTTAAGGAAGCCTTTATATCTAAGCTAGAAATGTCATATGGAAAGACATTTTCAGAATCAACAACACAAGAACAATATCATACATTAGGTATTATGATTCGTGAATATATAAGTAAGAATTGGATTAAAACGAATCAATTATATAGAAGTACGAATACAAAACAGGTTTACTATTTATCCATTGAATTTTTGCTCGGAAGAATTATGGGGAGCAATGTTTTAAATCTCGGTATTCAAAAAGTTGTGGAAGAGGGTCTGGGAGATTTAGGAATTAGTTTTTCGGAACTGGAATCAATCGAACCGGATTCCGCTCTTGGGAATGGCGGGTTAGGACGGCTGGCTGCCTGCTTTATGGATTCCATAGCCTCCCTTGAATTACCAGGGCACGGATGTGGAATCCGCTATAAACATGGTTTATTTGAGCAAAAAATCATTGATGGCGTACAAGTCGAATATCCGGAACAGTGGTTGCAAAATGGACATGTATGGGAAGTTAGAAAGGCCGATCAGGCAGTGATGGTTCCTTTTTGGGGGGAAGTTCAATCCTATAAAGATTCTGAAGGTCGGCTATGTTTCCGGCATGTAGATTCAGAGCCAATCATGGCGGTTCCTTATGATATACCTGTTGTTGGATATCATAACGAGACGGTCAATACATTAAGATTATGGAGTGCTGAACCTGCTCCGGCCCCTTTTCATCGTGATATCATGCGTTACAAGCGTGAGACAGAGTTGGTATCAGAATTCCTTTATCCCGATGATACAGAAGACAGCGGAAAAATTCTGCGATTAAAACAGCAGTATTTCCTCGTTTCTTCCAGTTTACATAGCATTTTAAGGACTTACCGTAAAAAGAATATTCCCATGAACAAACTGCACGAATACATATCTATACATATTAATGATACTCATCCTGTACTGGCCATTCCAGAATTAATGAGAATCTTATTGGATGAGGTTAAATTATCATGGGATGAGGCGTGGGAAGTAACCACCAAAACGATTTCTTACACTAATCATACGACGCTTTCTGAGGCGTTGGAAAAATGGCCAATCCGATTATTCCAACCGTTATTGCCTAGAATATATATGATTGTGAATGAGATTAACGAGCGATTCTGTAAGCAATTATGGGACCTGTATCCAGGCGATTGGCAAAGAATAGAGGAAATGGCTATAATCGCTCATGACCAAGTTAAAATGGCTCATTTGGCCATTGCAGGCAGTCATAGTGTCAATGGTGTAGCCCACCTGCATACTGAGATTCTCAAAAAACGCGAAATGAATAATTTTTACCGGGTTTATCCAGAAAAATTTAATAATAAAACTAATGGAATTACCCATCGCAGATGGTTAATGAAATCAAATCCAGGCCTTTCTAACTTAATCTCTGAATCAATCGGAGATAGGTGGCAGGTTGACCCAAGTTATATGAAGGAACTGGAGCGGTTTAGCCAGGATTCCGCCTTTATAGAGCAGCTGATCAAGGTGAAAGCAAATAATAAGCTCAAACTAGCGGAACGTATTAAAGCACAGAATGGTATAACCGTTAATCCAGACAGTATTTTTGATGTTCAGGTCAAACGTTTGCACGCTTATAAAAGGCAATTATTGAATGTATTGCACATCATGTATTTATATAATCGGATGAAGGATGAGCCAAACTTCAAGCCTTATCCACGTACGTTTATTTTTGGCGCCAAAGCATCTCCTGGCTATTACTATGCTAAAAAAATTATCAAACTGATTAATTCTGTTGCCGAGAAAGTTAATAATGATCCGGATACTAAGGATTATATAAAAGTTGTATTTCTTGAGAATTATCGAGTTTCCTTAGCTGAAGAAATATTCCCTGCTGCTGAAGTAAGTGAACAAATATCCACTGCAAGTAAAGAAGCATCTGGAACAGGTAATATGAAATTTATGATGAATGGTGCCCTGACCATCGGTACAATGGATGGAGCAAATGTGGAAATCTTTGAGCGAGTCGGAAAAGACCATATCTTTACATTCGGGTTATCATCTGAGGAAGTTATGGACTATAATGCACATGGCGGCTATCACTCTTCAGAGTACTATATGCTTGATCGCAGGATTCATCAGGCTGTAAATCAATTGATTAATGGCTTTTTCCCAAATACTTCAGGGATGTTCGATATGATTTATGATTCTCTGCTTCTGGAAAATGACCAGTACTTTGTGCTAAGAGATTTCGATTCTTATGCTAGTACACAAGAAAGAGTAGAGGCATTTTATCAGGATAAAAAGAAATGGAACACATCAAGCGTGATAAATATTGCTAATTCAGGGTATTTCTCAAGTGATCGAACAATCAGTCAGTATGCGACAGACATTTGGAATGTGAAACCCATACATTAAGCAAACAATATAAGGTTATTAAAAAAGACGAACTCAAATCCATTAAAGGGATGAGAGGTGCGTCTTTTTTCCTTTAGAAGATGTATTCGGTCTTGTATAAAATTCATTTAATTCCATACAAGTATTAATTGAATAGGCTTAAACAATTAGTAGAGAAAAAATAAGACAACCTTGGAAGGCTGCCTTATTTTTTCTTATTATCTACATAACTGTCGCTTTCTCGGTAAGGGATATCCCCTAAATCAGATTCTAAACCTTCTTCCTTCAAGCGGTCTTCATAATCGATTTTTGCATCGCTTTGATAAACCATACGCTCACCATCTGGTCCATTGCCAACGAACGATTCAATATCATCAGCAAAACCTTCATCTTCTGTTTGGTCTGGATAGAGATCATCATATCCTTTTGCGTCTCTTACCATATCAGCAGGTGTTTCAGAAGTTCCATATTGTGCAGCCTCTTGATAACTGTCTGTATAGTCCTGAATTCGGTCATCATACGTTCTTTGAAGAGAATCAGGTTTCGGTGGCTGAATGATATCTTCTTCAATAGGACGGTGATTGCTTAATTCCTGCTTTCTCGTATGTTCAATACAATAAAGAGTAGATGGAATAGCCTCCAGTCTTTCGTATGGAATCTCCTTACCGCATTCCTTACATACGCCGTAAGTTTCTTCTTCTATTGCAGCCAATGCGGATTCAATTTCATTTAATTGTTTCTCTTCATGTATTTCTAAGGCCACATCTTTTTCACGCTCAAATAATTCTGTTCCAAGGTCAGCAGGGTGATTATCGTAGGATGAAAGTTCTCCCGATGCTTCACGTTCACTCAGGTCTAACCGACTGTCTTTTTTTGTGTTTAATCTTTGTTGAAATTCGTCTCTTTGTTCTTTTAATCTATCCGTTAACGCTTGTAGTTGCTCTTTATTTAGCATGCTACCACTTCCTTATCTGTTAAGTAACGTTGTATTGTTACAATACCCCTTCAGACAATGGGAAAACATTTAGATGCTGAGACCTTTAGGAATGATGTGTCTTAGGGGAGTAGATTCACAAGATAACATCCTTTTTACGTATCGAAATAATCTAAAGTAAGATTTCACTATTCTGAGCGAAGTAGATAAAAAAAGATGGAGAAAACCCACTGGTTTTCTCCATCTTTTTTAAGTTGTTGACTATAAAACAACGTCTCTCCCAAATGAATTAGAAGAAAAATCCTATATACATACCAAGTGCAAATAAAAGTCCGTAGAAAGTGTTCGTTTGACCAGTCGCTTTCATAGCAGGCATCATTTCCGGTGGAGTATCATTACCAATGAACCCTTTCACAGCTTGGACAGCTTTTGGAATACTTAAGAGAACGAGCAATGTCCATGGAGAAGTGATATCAGATAAAACTAAAACAAATGCCCATAGATAAGAGAGCGCAAACATAGAAGCAAGTACCATAATGGCATTTTTCTTACCTACTAAAATTGCCAGCGTTTTACGTCCGCCCTTTTCATCTCCGACTCTGTCACGTATATTATTTGATAACATAATAGCACCTACGGTCAGGAAGAACGGTACAGTCACGAGCCACGCATCTAATGTTACATTCCCGGTTTGAATGAAATAAGAAATCAAGATAATTAAGCATCCCATGAAGAAGCCGGAAGTAATCTCACCCAATGGGGTATAGGCTATAGGGAATGGCCCACCGGTATACAAATATCCCATTGACATGGACAATAATCCAATGAGAACCAGCCACCAGCTGCTATTTGCACATATATAGACACCGATTAGTGCTGATATGCCATACAAAACGAGCGCTAATGTCAGAATCGACTTTGGTGTTAAGCCTTCATGGACAATTCCGCCGCCAATCCCAATGGACTCCTCATTATCGAGCCCTTTTTTGAAATCGTAATATTCATTAAATAGGTTCGTGGCAATTTGAATAAGCAGTGCTGCAGCCATCATAGCCACAAATAATCCTATACTCAATGTAGGTATATGTTCATGAGCTAGTGCGGTACCAACTAACACCGGTGTAAAGCCAGCCGTTAATGTATGTGGCCTGGTTAATTTCCACCATACCCGCCAGCTTTTTCTGGGTAACCCCGTCTTCGCAGTAGAATGCGAGTGATCTTGCATTTTGTTAATCTCCTTTACGTTAAAAGTTACTAGAGAATAGTGGTAAGTCGATATGTTAAACTATTAGTAAAAAATAAAATATTTTAAGAGTTCGTCATTTTCCTATCATACCAACTATTTTTAATACTAAAATCAGTGTAGGTAAAGGTGACGTAAAGTGTCAATACATTTATCTTCTAACAAACCTGTTAGAAGTCATAATGGTTCAGGCTTTGTGGAAAAAATATTATAATAGTAAGAGTTGTTATTAATAGAATGAGCAAATTTGACAGTAGGTCTGTGGGAGAAAAGCGGTTTAGTAGATAGATGATGCTTCCTCAAAGCAGGCAAACAGTTTGGTAACGTTATCAAACGAACAATAAAAAGTTTGAAATTTTTAATTATAATAGAGGAACTACAAAAATTGACAGCTTAATTTATACAGGTGTATCTTTAAATAGGTTTATTGGAGAAAGGATCAACGGGGGGATTTGAATGGCGATAAAGCAAATGACAGATATTCAACAGGGATTGACTGAAGCCTTACAAACAGTAAAAAGGATTGCTATGCCAATCTTATTCAGTCATGTTGAAGCCGTTACCAATAAGAGACCAATCGATATCTATCATTCAAGCGAATGTTTATATAAAGGGGAACGCTTTTACTGGAAAGATCCGGATAATGAACTATATTTAGCTGGAATCGGAACCGCTAATAAAATACAATCCCTTCATAATGGGAAAAAACGCTTTAAGGAAATAAAAGAAAAATGGACAGCCATTATGGAAACAGCCATCACCATGGGGATAAACTCAGGAAAAGGCACAGGGCCTCTTTGTTTCGGAGGTTTTTCCTTTAACGCACAAGATACAGATCCGAGCTCACCCTGGAGTCCATTTGGCAGTTATTTATTTTATATACCAAAATATTTAATTACGGAAACAAAGCATGGTACATATTTAACCTCCTCTATTTATTTGAATCCACATATGTCCGATGAAGAGATTCAACAGTTTATAGAGGAGAAAGATGCCTTTTTATCTATGTCAGTTACCGACCAGAAAAAAATGCCGGCTGTTGTGAGTCAGCAGGAGCATCTGGTACCAGAGTGGAAACAGGCTATCGTTAAATCGGTTGAAGATATCCAAAAAGGGCAGATGGAAAAAATCGTTCTGGCACGGGAATTAAGTTTGCAATTTGAAGATGAAGTACCTTCTCATACAGTACTGGAAAATTTAATGAATCAGCAAAACGGCAGCTTTATTTTTGGCCTTGAGTCGGGTGAACATTGCTTTATAGGCGCTTCGCCTGAACGGTTGGTGAAAAAAGAGGGCGCCATCGTGTTTTCTGCTTGTTTAGCAGGGTCAACGCCAAGAGGGGAAGATGAAGAAACAGATGCGAAGCTAGGAAATGAATTACTAAACGATGATAAAAATCGTTCCGAGCATCAATTTGTCGTGAATATGATCAGAAATGCGATGGAGGAGCATTGCATCGAAATCACTATTCCGAGTGCACCCGTACTAATGAAGTTGAAAAATATTCAGCATCTCTATACACCGGTAAATTGTGTGAGTATGCCTGGCACTTCCGTCCTGGACTTTGTAGAACTACTCCATCCTACTCCTGCTTTAGGAGGTTCACCAAGAGATGTTGCTATGGAAAAGATAGAAAGATATGAAGGTATGGATAGAGGATTTTATGCTGCTCCAATAGGATGGATGGATATATACGGAAATGGAGATTTTTCTGTAGGTATCCGTTCCGGTTTACTTCAAAAGGGGAGGGCATCTCTATATGCCGGCTGCGGGATTGTAGAAAAATCAAATCCGGAAAGTGAATATACGGAGACAAAAGTGAAATTTAAACCTATGCTTTCAGCTTTGGAGGGAAGGAACATATGAATCACCAAGAAGAGCTAACTGCTTTTATTGCATCCTTTGTAGATGAATTAACCAGAGCGGAAGTTAATCATGTTGTCATTAGTCCGGGATCAAGGTCTACACCAATTGCCTACTGTATGGCCGAACATCCGGATATGAATGTTCATATTAATATTGACGAAAGATCCGCTGCATTTTTTGCGCTGGGCATGGCTAAAGAAAAGAGGAAGCCGGTTGCTTTATTATGTACATCAGGTACGGCAGCAGCAAACTACTTTCCGGCTATTGTGGAGGCCTATTATTCAAGAGTGCCATTAATCGTGCTTACTGCAGACCGTCCGCATGAATTAAGAGATGTTGGAGCCCCTCAGGCTATCAATCAATTAAACCTTTACGGTGAGCATGTGAAATGGTTTGTAGAGATGTCTCTGCCCGAATCTGGCGAAATGATGCTTCAGTATGCTCGATCCGTAGCAAGTCGGGCAATCAGCAATTCCATTTTGGAACCTGCTGGACCGGTCCATATTAACTTCCCTTTAAGGGAGCCTCTTATTCCCATTTTAAGTGAGATGGATAAATGGATTCAAAAGACAGAACATTCTAAAGCGTATATCGATATTGCACACGGACAGTTAAAGATGACAGGTACTCAATTAAATACTTATATCAAGTTGATTGAGGAGAGTAAGGAGGGGATTATTATTTGCGGACCGATTGATCAGCTTGATTTTAAAGAGGCTGTATTGGAATTCGCAGCAGCAACAGGATATCCAATTCTAGCAGATCCATTGTCTCAATTAAGGTCTGGCGGGAATCAATATGTGGTTGAAGCTTATGATACTTTCTTAAAGGTTGAGGATATCCATGAGGAAATTACACCGGATTTAGTTATACGATTTGGAGCAATGCCCGTATCTAAACCGCTGTTACAATTTGTGAAAAAGTTTAGGCGGGCAAATCATATTGTGGTCGATGGTGGAAGTGGATGGAGAGAACCTGCGGGAGTAAGCACTCATATGGTTTATTGTAATGAGTCCCTTTTCTGCCGTTCTGTTAAAGACAATCTTTCTAATTATGCAAATCCAGAAAGAAACAGTTGGCTTTCCCTTTGGCAAAGTATCAATGAAGTGACAAAAAAAGGATTGCTGACTATACAGAATGAAACAGGGATGCAAGAAGGGAAATTGTTTTCACTATTAGAGGGTTTACTCCCGGAAAAGGCAAACTTAGTAGTTGGAAACAGTATGCCGATTAGGAATATTGATTCTTTCTTCTTTCAAACGACTAAGGAGATTCGAATATTGGCGAATAGGGGAGCTAATGGGATTGATGGCCTTATTTCAACTGCAGCAGGTATCAGTTCCTCCTCTGAGTATCCAACTGTACTGGCGCTTGGAGACTTGAGCTTCTTTCATGATATGAATGGTTTTTTGGCTGCTAAAATGGATCAAATAAATCTGTTGGTTCTGGTTGTGAATAATGATGGGGGCGGAATCTTTTCTTACTTGCCTCAATCTGCTGAAGAAAAACATTTCGAAGAGCTTTTTGGTACACCTCATGGCTTACATTTTGAACATACAGCTGCTTTATATGGTGCACACTATAAAAAGCCGGAAACTTGGGAAGAAGTAACCGACTCTATTCAAGACTGGGTAGCTAATCCGGATTTTCGTATCGTTGAAGTTTGTACAAGCCGATCTTACGATGTAAATAAGTACAGGGAAGTTGTTCAATACGTTTCCCGGGAAATAAAATTGATGAATGATGGCGAATGAATTTATGGTACCCATTAATGGTGTACAATACCATTTACGAGTAGAGGGTGAAGGAGAGCCTGTGCTTCTATTACATGGTTTCACTGGATCTTTGAATACGTGGAATACCTTCATTCAGGATTACAAACATTGTTTTCGATTTATTAGTCTTGATTTATTAGGACATGGTCTGACAGAAGCACCTACTGATCGAAAACGATATGAAATGCAGCAAGCAGCCAAAGATATTAAGGATCTATTAATCTCTTTAAACATTGAATCTGTTCATCTCATTGGTTATTCAATGGGAGGTAGGCTGGCTTTGGGGTTTGCAGCTTATTATCCTGAATTTGTTCAGACTCTTATACTGGAAAGTTCATCGCCAGGTTTAGAAAATGAAGATGAACGCATCTCAAGGGTGTCCAGCGATGCCAAATTGGCACAACGAATTGAAGAATATGGTATAGAAAGATTTGTGGATAATTGGGAGAACATTCCGTTGTTTACTTCTCAAAAACGACTTTCAGATAAAAAGAAAACAGAAATCAGAAAAGAGCGATTATCCCAAACCACTATTGGACTGCAAAATAGTTTGCTCGGAATGGGGACAGGCTCACAGCCTTCATTTTGGAGTGAATTAAAGAAGTTGGATTTTCCTGTTTTATTGCTTGCCGGAGAATTAGACAAAAAGTTCGTTCATTTGGCGTTAAAAATGCAGAATTTCCTTAATAAAGGCCAATTTGAAACAATTATTGACACAGGTCATGCAATACACGTGGAAGAACCCGAAATATTTGGTAGAATAGTAAGTGAATTTATTCGAGGGAGGAATTAGAAAATGGCTTTTGATTGGGTAACCATTCGTACATATGAAGATATTTTATATGAAAGATATAATGGGATTGCTAAAATCACGATCAACCGTCCAGAGGTGCGCAATGCATTTCGTCCAAAAACGGTAATGGAATTGATTGATGCTTTTTCTCGTGCCAGAGACGATAAAGAAATTGGTGCTATCATTTTAACAGGTGCAGGTGATATGGCATTCTGTTCCGGCGGTGACCAAAAAGTTCGCGGTCATGGAGGATATGTGGGCGAAGATGAAATTCCACGTCTAAATGTTTTGGATCTTCAACGCTTAATTCGTGTTATTCCAAAGCCAGTTATCGCAATGGTAGCAGGATATGCAATTGGCGGAGGCCATGTACTGCATGTTGTTTGTGATTTAACGATTGCAGCTGAAAATGCTCGTTTTGGTCAAACAGGTCCAAAGGTTGGAAGCTTTGATGCAGGTTATGGTGCAGGCTATTTAGCTAGAATAGTAGGTCATAAGAAAGCAAAAGAAATCTGGTTCTTATGCCGTCAATATGATGCACAAGAAGCACTTGAGATGGGCTTGGTAAATAAAGTGGTTCCTCTTGAACAACTTGAAGCAGAAACCGTACAATGGTGTGAAGAAATGCTTGAGAAAAGTCCAACTGCTCTTCGTTTCTTGAAAGCAGCTTTCAATGCGGATACAGATGGATTAGCGGGACTTCAGCAGCTGGCAGGCGATGCTACACTGCTTTATTATACAACTGATGAAGCTAAAGAAGGACGCGATGCATTTAAAGAAAAACGCAATCCAGACTTCGACCAATTCCCTAGATTCCCTTAATCGGGAAGGAAAACAGCTTGACGC
>JAZUQD010000105.1:0-2263 GCA_045605505.1 Pradoshia sp. | reverse complement strand
CGCCACATCTCTTCATACTTTACTTTTGCAAGTGGCGGATACATCATCACAATCAATCCGATAGCAATCGGAATAGATGTCGTCCCTACGGACATTGTATCTAACATTATTTTAAAATTAGGTACCAACAGCGCAATCAAGATTCCGACTGCCATGGCTGCAAAAATCCATACCGTTAAATATCGATCCAAAAAAGACAGCCTTTTCGTCACACTTTTTTCTGTCATCTTTTTCTCCCCCGCTCTTTGTTGATTTAACAATCTGATGAACAACATTTCACATGAATTGGCTCTAATTGATCAATAATAGACTGAATATATGGTTGTTGAATTTCATTAAGACGGAAATGTTTCCATGTTCCCTTTTTTCTTTCGAGAATGATCCCTGCATCTTTTAATTTCTTCACTTGTTGGCTGACAGCAGGTTGTGAAATTTGAAGAACATCCACAAAATCACAGACACAGACCTCCCCCTGTTTCAAGCAAGCCAATAATCTTAAGCGATTCGGATCACTGACAGCTTTTAACTGTTGAGCCATTTGATCAATCGTATTCATACTTACCTCCAATATATAATCAATCACTTATATAAGATGATACTTATACTATATAGAATGCTTAATAAAATCAAGAAAAATAAAACTAGTAAGCTTAAAAACAACAGCTTACTAGTTTTAAAATGCAGGTTAAACTAAGACATCGTTATAGTATATTATATATTTTCTCTGTCAGTATTTTACCCGTAATCAAAACCCTTAATTACTCTCATAGTACTCAAAATTTCTACTAATAAAACAAAAATAGTACGAGTAATGGGATGAAAAAAATATATATAATTTATACAGTAAGACCAATTCATAAAAGAATTTTTCAAAGTAAAAGGGAATCTCATTTTCTACACTTGTGATATTCTATTAAATTTGAAAATGATCCGGATATCTTAAATATGTAAGCGATTTATGTCTATAAGGTGAAAGTATTAGAAATAATACTTTTATATTTATAAAAATATTGTGTTAGGAGAGTTCAACATGAATAATCAACATAATACTGATACAGAAAAGAATGGACGATTCCCATGGATGGACAAATCATTGTCACCACGGGAGCGTGCTGAAAAACTCGTAGCAGCTATGACTTTGGAGCAAAAAATTGCCCAACTTCACGGTGCAATGAAGACAATCAATATTTATGACATGCCATCTATGGATGAAATGAATGCCATGAGCCCAGAGGAACAAGATCGACTTATGGCCCAAATCCAAGTACAGCGCCATGTAAAAGGTATTGATGAGTTAGGAATCCCGCGTTTTCGTATTACCAACGGCCCTGTAGGCGTAGGTATGGGCGATGGACATCCAAGCCCGCCTGCTACAGCTTTGCCAATGACGATTGGGCTTGCGGCAGGCTTTGATCCAGAACTGGCTCGTGAGTATGGAGATATCATTGGTTCAGAAACGGCTACGCTTGGTCAGCATGTTCTTGAAGGACCAGGTGTTTGCTTACACAGAACACCGATTGCCGGACGTAACTTTGAATACTTTTCAGAAGACCCATACCTATCAGGTGTGATGGGCGTCGAGGTGACGAAAGCCATTCAAGACCACGATGTTATCGCAATGGGTAAGCATTATGCTGTTAACGACCAGGAATACGAGCGCTTCCGCACAAGTGTTGAGTTGGATGAGCACGTATTGCGTGAGCTTTACCTGCTGCCGTTCGAAATGCTAGTTAAAGACGGGGATATCGCGGCAATGATGAGTGCCTACAACCGCGTTCGTGGTGTATATGCAACTGAAAGCCGATATCTCCTCAACGATATACTCCGTGACGAGTGGGGCTTCCAAGGATATGTTCAATCTGACTTCTGGTCTTGCCGTTCTGCAGCCGCTTCATTGAACGCTGGTATGGACCATGAGATGCCAGATGCTAAATGGTTGAACGAGACAAATGTCAAGAATGCCCTTCAAGATACAAGTCTCGAAATTGAAACGGTTGACCGTGCATTGGTTCGCCGCTATACGCAAATGTTCCGTTTTAATCAATTCGAGCGCCCTTACAATCCTGGTGAGATTGATGCGAAAGGTCATGGTGCTAGATCTCGCAAAATCGGTTCCCAGACAGCTGTTCTTCTGAAAAATGAAGGCGAAATGCTGCCACTTGACCCAAAAGCTTATGACTCCATCGTAATCATTGGTCAATCTGAGTACGTTGATGATGCGTGCAATGGTGGGGGTGGTTCTTCAAAGGTTACTCCGCTCTAC
>JAZUQD010000104.1:0-2423 GCA_045605505.1 Pradoshia sp. | reverse complement strand
TCTGAATGGAATTGGGTAATGGATATCAACTTAAACGGGTGTGTTCTTGGTATGAAGTATGCGATTCCTGAGATGAAAAAAGCAGGCGGTGGTTCTGTGATTAATATCTCATCAATCGGTGGTATTGTAGGAATGGCTGGTTCAAGCCCATATACAGCAGCTAAAGGTGCTTTGCGAGCATTATCAAAATCAGCAGCTGTCGAATACGGAAAAGATCAAATACGTGTAAATTCTGTACACCCTGGGATTATCGTAACTCCAATGACTGCTCATACTATGGAGGCAAGCATGCCATACTATTCACTACATACACAGTTACCTTATATGGGTGAACCAGAAGACGTAGCAAACGGTGTGCTTTTCTTAGCATCAGATGAATCTCGCTTCATGACTGGTGCTGAATTAGTCATTGATGGTGGATGGACTGCATTATAATATTATTTAATCGCCTACTCTTTTCATGCTACTATAGAGGAGTAGGTGATAATAATGAAAATAGATCCACGGCAATTGAAATCAAAAGAAAAATTACATGAAGCTTACTTATCCTTGTTAATTGAGGGACATGACAAATTATCCATTCAACTAGTATGCCAAAAAGCAGAAGTGACTAGACCGACATTTTACAAACTGTATAAGGATATAAATGAGTTGCGTCGGGATTTAATAGACATGTTACTAATGGAATTAAAAGAAGCTTTAACAATCCAAAATCCTAAGCCACTTAATGTCATATCTAAAGATGAAATGCCAGAAAACTTAATTTTGCTTTTTCAACATATTCAAAAAAACAACATCGCATATGAGACGTTGCTAATTTATCAACCTGATGCATTATTTATAAATGGTATTCAAGACATTATAAAGGAATATGTAAAAGATGGGATTTATTTTTCGCAAACTCGTCCCTATTTAATTCATGTAGATGAGCAGCTTATCATTGCTTATGTTGCAGGAGCTTATTTGGAAAGTATAAGATGGTGGATTAAAACCAATTATGAGACTTCGGCAATCGATATGGCTAAGACTCTTATCGAACTTTCTTTAAATGGACCGTATATAAAAAGACTGCCTTAAATGATACAATTCGGCAAGAAAATATCCTGAAAGTTCTGCTCAAAAGCCGGTCTATTATTGACAATAGAGTGGCTTTTTTCTTGGAACTCTGAAAGCATCTTCAGAAATCCAAAGAAGAGGTTTATTAGGATAGTCACACTTATTCTCAACTTTGATTCTTTCTGGTCTCGAGAAGTTGAGTTACCTTACATATAAGAAACGTTCAATATATAAAATAAAACCACTCTGGAGGACCTAGTGGTTTTAATATACTTTATTGTGGTTAAAGGTTTGAACCGATTGTTTCTTCTAATATATTTAGTCTTTCTACAATATTTAGTAAGTACTCATTTAATTGAATCATTTGGATTGATATTACCACCATATTTACAATGAGTATTGCAAACAATATAACTATAGAAATCTGGAAACCTTTAGACAATTAAACCACCCTTTTTTCTGAATAATACCATAAAGGCAAAATATATCTAGAAATAAAAACTTGTTTCTATCAGAATAATGGCTAAGGTATATACCGTCATGTTCAGTGAAACCAATGGGATTTTTTCTCTATATAAAGTACTATCTCGACTGGGTTCGAACCAGCGATCCCAACTCTTGGTCGGTTTTCTATTCAGAATATTATACATAAATAGGGTCCAGGCAGTCCATCACTAAGAAGAGTTTATACAAGCTGAGTCTCATAATTTCTGTTTCTGGTTTTTTGTTCAGTCTGTATATCCAATGAATACTGGCAAGTGGAGATAGGGAATGCACTCTTGTTAAGTCAATTGATAGGCATCTTTAATTATTTTGAATTCAACGCTTGAAATTAATTTGCCCCAGAAATAATTGAGTCTTTCTCCGCTTAAAGGAGTATCCAAATGTCATTAATCGCCCAACGAAGCTATGCTTGGATAAATTACCCTGATTTAGTAGAATAAAAGAAAATAAGCCGGGTGGGGGAATGTTACCGACGGTCTCTTTTGGAGGGGAATGACATGGTTGAAGTAAAAACAGTGGATCTTGATGGAGAGGAAGTCCATATATTCAATAGTGCGATTTATATATTGGAAACTTCATCCGGATTTTCATTGGAGCTCGACATCATCGTGAGCGAGGTAGCCTTAAAGAAATATAGCAACCGTGAGAGCATCATCGCTGAAATTGAGCTGAGCGATAACCGAGTAATCAGCTCATTCATGTACATAAAATCAATTCCTGGTCGTCTCCCACAGTTGAACTTGAATTGCGTGATTGATGATCCCAATGAGTACCAGGGCATTGACCATTTCGATGAGAACCAGATTGATTTTCCGGACATTGAGAAGGGGATTTCACTTGCCGACATCAGAAAAGTCGAGATG
>JAZUQD010000103.1:0-1859 GCA_045605505.1 Pradoshia sp. | reverse complement strand
AAAGCGCTTAAGCAGAAAAAGAAATTCAATGAGACTCGCTGGGTCAAATGGGATAAGTAGTCTCGCAAAAATAACATACACCTTTATAGAAATACATAATAGGAGGAATATGATATGGCAAGATTGATGGAACACGAGTTTGTATTCTGTACAGCTCTGCACGAAAAAATGAAGGAGAAGGTCAGAGGAAAAGTGTATACGACAGTCAAAGATGATATTTTAACAGTCGAGATCCATATGGGTTATACCGACTTTGTTAAAACATTCGATAACTTTTCGAATATGCTTCACATTGGCGTTACCACAAGTGATATTGTGCGGGCCGTGACAATCGAATACAGAAGGTTTCTGAATGACAATTTGGAACAGAGATATTTCAGATGAGATTTCTGAAGATGAGAGGTTCTACGAAATGTAGGACTTCTCTTTTTCTTTCCATATTATAGGCTCGCGAAAAAATCATCGCGTATTATGAGAGAATAGGGAACTCAGTTCGATTTATTCTCTTTTATTTATGTCAAAATTGAAAGGAGAAAAGAAATGGCAAATGTAACAAACGACGCAATTATTGTAAGTGTGGATTTCACTAACGGAAGAGACAATGACGTAATGGTTGTTGGAAGAAAACGACCGAATGATTCAGTTGAAATCATCAACGCGATTGCTGGTCCGGAGGCGTTAGAGCTGTATAACAGATTAGTAACACCAGCTACAAGCAAATCTGACAACTCTCTTAATTTTTCCAAAACGGATATCCAAAAATAAGGAGCGGCTATGAGAGAAATAATTATATTTGATCAGGACGATTTAGTTAGACTTTGTCTCGGAGCGGAAGTAAATCATGTAATGCGGGATGGAAGACGCTTTACTTATGTGAGTGAGCAGGGTTGCGAGAGAATATTGAACGATTTGGATCACCCAGACAACTCCATTAATTTTTCCAAAATGGATATCCAGGTAATTCGTGAAATATTCACAAAAATAATTAACGAAATAAAAGGAGGTCTAAAAGATGGACGGAATGACAGACGGTTATAAGGAAGTATATTTCGACAAGTATTGCGAAACTTGCAGACATGAAAAAGTTGAGGAGAAAGAAGATCCTTGTCACGAATGTTTGAATGAACCGGCTAGGATGAATTCTCACAAACCAGTCAAATGGGAGGAAAAGTAATGTGTGAATGGACTGATCACATGTTGAACGAAAGGAGACTAAAGAGAAACTATGCGTAGAAAATTCAAACAACACTATCGCAGGTGGAAGGTATGGAGAAAAACTAACGATAACGGAAAATTATATCAGTTCATGGTTTTACTCGGAGTTATCAAAACGCCTGCTATGAGTTACACTTTGTTACCTTACGAACGCCCAACAAAATTCTTCTATGAAAATGATGAATTCTGTGAATGTGGCGAAGTAGAACGCAGTTTGAGATAGGAGGGAAACAATGTCTAAACTAATAATGATCAATTCTGATGGTATTCAAACACCATTATCAACCGAATCTATTAACGTTGATGTAGATTTCTCAGATATGGAAGATTATACATCAATATTAACAGCCCCTACCGAAGTCGAATTCGAATGCGAAACTCGGCTGGATACTAAAAGCTTATGGTTATTGCTGACCGGCGAAAAAATCAGTAATAACTGGCTCAAAATGCATGGTGGAATTATGACTAGAAAAAGTTATGAGGAAAGAAAGAAAAGATAGGAGGATAACTATGCTTATTAATTTCATTGATGTTATGAAAGAGTGTGCAGACAAAGAAAACTTTATTGTAAGTCCTGGATGCAAAACAGAAAACAAAGGATTCTTCACATGCCTGAGAGTAGACAGAAAAACCGTACCATCAGA
>JAZUQD010000102.1:0-2345 GCA_045605505.1 Pradoshia sp. | reverse complement strand
GGATTGCTCAATCCACTCTTCCAATTTATCTTTAAGTGTATTGAATCCTTGTGGAGTTTCAGCAGGTGGAATTTTAACTGCACTTTGAGCAGATTTTTTCTTAGGCTTACGAGTTTCTTGTTTAACTGCTGGTGGCTCTTCAGTTGCACGAATAGATAATGCAATCTTTCCAGCTTCTTCATTAATAGAAAGAACTTTCACTTGTACTTCGTCGCCTAATTTTAATTGTTCATTAATATCTTTTACAAATCCGTACGTGATTTCAGAAATATGAACGAGCCCTTGTGTATTTTCATCTAAAGCAACAAACGCTCCATAAGGCTGAATGCCGGTTACCTTACCAGTAAGAATTTGACCTACCTCATATTTTGTAGTCATATTAAACACTCCTATAAATGTATTTACTTTTTCGTCTATATACGCAATTTAAAATTATAGCATAATGTTGTTCCATTATCAAAAATGACCTCTATCACTATTTTTGTTCCCTCTTTGTTTAAGAATAAACAATATTCACGCATGGAATATTTTACTTGTTAGTCGAGATTAAATATTCTGGCAATTCATTCTGTATAATGCTACTATAATACGATTAATAAGATTACTAACTACGAGGTGCTACATGGAAAAACATGAACAATGGTCATCGAAACTTGGATTTATTTTAGCTGCTGCGGGATCAGCTATTGGACTGGGGGCCATTTGGAAATTCCCCTACATGACGGGAACAAATGGTGGTGCAGCCTTCTTTCTATTATTTATTGCATTCACTCTTTTTATAGGCGCACCTATTTTAATCGCCGAATTCGTCATTGGACGAAACGCACAAAAAGATGCAGTCAATGCGTATAAGAGTATAGCGCCGCGCTCGAAATGGTTCATCCTCGGTTGGGGTGGTGTAATTGCTTCCGTCCTGTTACTCTCTTTTTATAGTGTAGTTGGCGGATGGATTTTATCCTATTTAGGCAGAAGTATACTCGGTGAGATTACCGGGATCGCCGGCAGTAATTACGAATCATTATTTAACAACATTATTGCAAATCCAGTTGAATCTATTATTTCACAGCTTCTATTCTTGCTATTGACTATAGGGGTTGTCCAGGGAGGAATCAAAAAAGGGATTGAACGGGCAAGCAAGTACATGATGCCGGCATTATTTATTATATTTATCATATTGGCCATTCGATCGTTAACCTTAGATGGAGCTATGGAAGGTGTTAAATTTTTCTTACAACCGGACTTCAGTAAAATTACTGGTGAGTCTGTATTACTGGCACTTGGACAAGCCTTCTTTGCTTTAAGTGTAGGTACATCAGTCATGGTCACGTATGCTTCCTATTTACCGAAAAACGAGAATTTGATGAAATCCGGTTTTTCAGTTGTAGGGTTAAATATTTTAATTTCCTTATTAGCGGGACTTGTCATTTTCCCTGCTGTATTTGCATTAGGATACGATCCTGCATCAGGTCCAGGACTAGTTTTTGTCATTCTTCCGGCTGTCTTTAATGAGTTAGCATTCGGTGGATTCTTCATGACCATCTTTATGGTTTTATTATTATTCGCCACACTCACTTCCGCCTTTTCCATTTTGGAAATTATTGTAGCGGTTATCTCAAAAGAGAATCCCGAGAAACGAAAATCATCCGCATGGCTAGCTGGATTCATTACTTTCCTTGTCGGGATTCCAAGTGCATTATCCTATGGCGTTCTAAAGGATGTTCATATTGCAGGTAAAACATTCTTTGATTTGGCAGATTATCTCGTTTCTAATCTTGCCCTGCCGCTCGGTTCCTTGTTTATCTCTATATTCGTAGGACACATTATGGATAAAAATATGGTCAGACAAGAATTACAACGTGGCTCGAAACTAAAAAGCTGGATGTTTAACGGTTGGTATATGATCATCCGTTACTTATGTCCTTTAGCAATCCTATTGGTCTTCTTAAATTCTATTGGAATTATAAAGTAAGATGGTAGAATATAAGTAAGATCATTATTTAGGAGGGGTTTACAATGTCTACAGTTGGCGAAAATATCCGTAAGTACAGAATGGACAAAGGAATGAGTGTGGAAGAGCTTGCATTACGCTCCAGAATTGGCACTCACAAGCTTGAGCAATATGAGTCAAATGAATTGACCCCAAATCTCCAAGTTCTCTTAACTATATCGACGGCATTGGATTGCCCTGCCTCAGATCTAATGGAGCAATCCAACCCAACAGGACCAAACCAACTAGACCCTGAACTCCAAGACCTAATCAATAAAATGGGCCAAAAACGCGCAAAACTCATCCTAAAGAAAACCAAAGACATCCCAGAAGCCCAACTCCTAAAAACACTAGAAAC
>JAZUQD010000101.1:0-4952 GCA_045605505.1 Pradoshia sp. | reverse complement strand
TTTTTTCATATTTTTCACCATTTATAAGCATCACTGTTATCGTCAATAATTTTTCCTCTTTTTTTAAATGGATGCTCTTAATATTTTGGAGGACCATTTCATGACCTGCCCCATTTACTCGCCTTCTTACCATATTGTTGTAAGTCTCATATGTTATTTCTTCTCCCTCTTTACTCAGTAAAAGGACATTGCTTTTTGGAACTTCCAAGTCTTTTGACTTTTGAATTTCCCTTTCTAATTGGCGGATGAAGATATTCCATTCCATCCTTGAATTCGTATTCACATCTTCAATATGCCAGTCGGTGACACTTGCGAGCGCACTTGTCATAAACACGGATAATAAAGAGAATAATCCTAGTGCGAACAACATCTCAACCATTGTAAAGCCAGCATTATTCAGGCAGCTTTTCATATACTTTTTGTAATTCATTCTTTGAGTTGCTATATTCCGCAAAATAAACGTCCCCTTCAAGATAAAAAGTGTAGGTCTTCCCTTCGATATCTGCTTGTCCGATATATAGCGGCCGGCCGTTTATTTGGTACTCATTCAAGTGTTCAAATAACCTATTTGAGGCAACTTCCTCCATTCTATAGTCATTCTTTTGCACCATACTTACCATATAGGCTGGCAATAATAAACAGCAGCTTACGATCAGTATTCCAAATGAAATCAGGAGATCCAACATGATATACCCTCGCTCTTTATACTTCGGATATATAAAATCTCCCCCTCCCTAATTGAAAAACCAGCTTATAAATCGTCTTTCCACTTTTATCCGTTAGATGAATTGTTGTCGGACCTTCAATATTGCCGGATGATGTATAGGTAACCGTCACATTCCCCACTTTTTTAAATCTTAGCGAGTCTGCCTTCTGTATCGTTAAGATCGTATGATTCGTATACGAGTACGCTGAATATTCATTTTGACCAGTAGAAAATCTAAGTGTGACATGTGTTTTATTTTCAATAGCATAGGCTTGCGCATAGTAAATATCCTTTTCGAGCTGGTTTAAAAACACCTTTTGTCCATACGTTTCAAACATCTTCCATGTAATGGTATTTACGATAGTCAGCATTAAAGTTAGACATCCAAGTACAATTAACACCTCTACTAAAGTAAATCCATCTTCTTTCTCTTCCATTTTTATTCATCCAGAAGACTTACAGTACCATCATCTGCTATAACAGCCGTTTTCCCCTCTGGACATTTCACATCCTCTTTTAAAAATCCTGAAGAGATAAGATTTTCCATGGAGGGCATACTGCCTTCCTTTAATTTATACGCTTGTACCTGCCCCTCAACCATCTTCACATAAGCATCGCATCCTTTGCTATTAACCGCTTCCTGATTTTTCATTACATTTGGTACCGTAATAATTAATAAAACAGAGATAACCAGCATGACAATCAACATTTCAATCAATGTAAATCCCTGTTCATTTTTAACATATTTCATCAAATTCACCGTCCTAAATCGTATTCATTAATGAAATCATGGGCATTAAGATAGCCAGGTAAAGCAGAATCACAAGTATGGCTACCATACCAAACATTAATGGCTGAACCACCTTTATATATTTTTCTGTCAGCATTTCCATTTCATTCAACAGCATCCTGCTGTAGTAAAGAAGCTCTTCCCCCAATAGACTATTTTTTTGCCCATGGCTGACCACTCTTTCGAAATCTCTCATATAAATTTTTAAATCACCGCAAATGTTATCGAGCGTATCTCCCTCTTGTAAACGCTCTATCATTTGAAGAGCTATTTCCCTTACCAGTTTTTTAGGATCTTGTTGACTCATAATGGTTAAAGCATCAATAATAGAAACTCCACCCTTCAATAATGAACCAAGCTGCATGGAGAAATAATACGTGGTTGAAAGTCTTCTAAATGTACGTAGTAAGGGGATTTTAATCATAAGTAATTCCTGGTTTATTTTTGATAATTTTTTCAAAAAATAGTGGTAAATGAGTGAGAAAATGGTGAGAAGCAGAATGATAATAAGAGGAAGATTATTAATGAAGGTAGCGAGTAAGACGGATAGTTTTAAAAATGTATTGGATTCTTGTCCTACTCCCTGATACATTTCTGAGAATTTGGGCAATAAGTAATTTGTGAATGCTTGCAGCAAAGCAAATGTAAAAACAAGCAAGAAAATGGGATAGTATAACAAATTTTTTAATTTTGCACGATCTTCACTTTTCTTTAACCAAATCTTTCCCCCATCCTGTAAAGATTTCGATAGCTGTCCATGTTTTTCTCCATAGGATACCAACCCGACCAGCTCTTGTTCAAAATTCAGCCACTCTAAAAAATCTCTAAACGTATGGCCTTCTTTTAATAAATCAAGCGCCTCTCTAATTCCATCACGGTATTTCTTTTTCCCATGAATAAGTGAAAATTCAATCCCTTCATACAAGGTAAACCCATTTTCCAATAAATCGCCCAATTCTAGCAAAAACCTCGCTTGATCCTTACCAGACCACCGGGACTTTTGATTAATCGTCATGCACCCACCTCTCATATTCTTTTTGATTCACAAACCCATAAGCCACCGCCTTGCTGATGAGGTGAGATAAATCCGGATATTGATACTTCACTTCATCCCCTCCCATCTCCGCCCATACTTTCGCCAATTCATTTCCATAAATCATTTCATGCACGCTTACCCGTCCACGATTCTTTTCCATAAGACAATATGGCGAGCATTCATCCTCACAAAAAGGGCAATGCAATTCCAATAGTCTCTGGGAGGTTACTCCTAAAAGCGTCTGTTTGGCCTCCTCCTTGTCTATCCCAAATTCCAGAAGCCTTCTTACTGCTCCTAATACATCACTCGCGTGCATGGTACTTAATATTAAGTGGCCTGTTAAAGCCGCACGAACCGCTATCCTAGCCGTTTCGGCATCCCGGATTTCTCCTATCATAATGATGTCGGGGTCATGTCGTAAGGCCGCTTTCAAACCAATGGAATAACTAATGCCGGCTTTTTCATTGATTTGCACTTGAATGGCATCATCGGACTGATGTTCAACGGGATCTTCCAAAGTAATGATATTTCGATTAATGGTTTGTTTTGCATGATGAAGCATGGAATATAAAGTAGTCGTTTTTCCACTGCCAGTCGGGCCGCAGAACAATAATAAACCATGAGAATGCTTCAGCATGGAAATTAAAGTTGTCGACATTTTGGGAAAAAGTGAGATTTCTTCGATTGGGAGAGTTTGCAGGTTGGGAATAATGCGGATGACGAGTGATTCTGAATAAGGGGTAGGTAAGGTTGATAAACGGAGGCCAATCCATTTATTTGAGATAAACATCGTTAAAGAACCTGACTGGGGACGTCTCTTTTCTCCTATATCCATCCCGGCCATAAATTTAAAATGGGAGATAAGCCGTTCCGCTCTCTCTCTTTTATAACTGCCTCCCGAAAACAATCTGTTGTGAATGCGATAATGTAATTGAGTTTGCTTACGCTGCGGAACAATATGGATATCTGAGGCTTTGAACTTTACTGCTTCTGTTACAACTTTATCAGCCAGCTTATCGATGGTGAGCAATTCCTGTTTCACCTCCTTTATATGTTTATGGATTATCATATTTGACATTAACCAGCCAATCCCTGCTTACATGTTGAAAGTTTCGTAATTTGTCACATTTTGATGACTTTTTGGAAAATCATTCATAAATATGAAAGATTTCATTCATAGCTACACATTAACAAATTTATTGATTAATTTTAAAATTGAGATATCCCATACCAAGTAGAGGTTGAAAAATTAATTTAACAAATTGTGGCTAAATTACAACATATGCTCGCAGTTTGAGAGATTAATCACAAACAACATATCAAAGCCTGAATAACTGTATTATAATGGAATTATTAAGAAGCGCGAGGTGGACATAGTGGACCAAACATTAAAGATTACCAACGTATTATCAGATCCGACCAGATACTATATTTATCAGCATATAGCTAAAAGGCATAACGAGGTCACCGTACAGGAAATCGCAGATATATTTGAAATTCATCCCAATGTTGCTCGCTTGCATTTAACTAAGCTTGAAGATGTAAATATGCTTGTTTCCGAAACAAAGAAAACAGGAAAAGGCGGAAGACCAAGCAGACTATATCGATTATCTGATGATCTCATACAACTTAACTTCCCATACCGTGATTACCAGCTTCTTTCTAAAATAGCGCTTGAAACGATGTTCTCACTAGGAGAGGCCGGGAAAACAGCATTATTTAACACAGGAAAATTATTCGGTAAAGAGCTGGCAGAACAGCATATGAAAGGTCTTGGAGGAAATCA
The DNA here is from genome assembly GCA_045605505.1 of Pradoshia sp. Classification (GTDB taxonomy): domain Bacteria; phylum Bacillota; class Bacilli; order Bacillales; family Pradoshiaceae; genus Pradoshia. The sequence goes on along the minus strand of JAZUQD010000101.1, from coordinate 634 downwards.
GGACAGCCTGTCTTTTGATCATAAACTATCCATTATAAAAGATGCATCAACCACTGCGGGATTCTATCCAGAATTCGTTACGTCAGAAGATCAATCAGCTATTTTCTTTAAAATTAATAATTGTCCTTTTAAAGAAATTGCCTTCGAGCATAAGGAAGCAGTCTGTGGCATGCATCATGAATTTTTACGCGGTATGTTCAATGTACTCTTCGATTCAATCGAATTAATCGAAGAGGAAAATATGTTTGATCATGCGAATTGCCATGCTTGTACGTATAGACTTCTTTCCAACAATTAATCACAAAATTCGGACATCCATTTTAAGATAGTTTACATTCTTTAACAATATCCTTATAATAGTAATGATGGAATTATAAGGGGATAAGGGAGGTTATGGGATGGATAGAATGTTCAGAGTTTGTGGTTTCTGGACCGGAATTATGGCAGTCATGTTCTTTATCGGGGATATGCACACCACATCACTCATCTTTTTCGGTCAAACTGGTTTCTTTGTCATTTTAAGCTATTTAAAATTATCTGAGAGAATGTACTTATATGTTTTTGGTGCGTATTTAACCGTTTTCTTTGCCGGGTTTACCTATTGGACAACATTCATGATGACTCCTGGAGCGGG
>JAZUQD010000100.1:0-5975 GCA_045605505.1 Pradoshia sp. | reverse complement strand
TTCATCAATATGATAGAGAACGATATTACCAATTATTAAATCACAACCAGCATCTTCAGCTGTATGACCCCCTAATGGAATAACTTTATGTACCGTACATTCCATTCGGATCTTTGCAGGAGCAAGGCCTGGAACTCTGACGCTGACACTATCGACTGTCTGAAACGGAGATCCTTCAAGCTCACTTCTTTCGGGTGGAAATTCTGCAGCTGTCCAATTGGCCCCTTCTACATTATCCTCATCGGTTATATGGACCACAAATTCTCCTGAGTCTATTGCATTCCTTGATGTATCCTTTCTTTCACCGTTCCTTCGCTGAATGGATACAGCAATCAGCGGGGGATTTGAACTGACAATGGTAAAATAACTAAAAGGAGCAATATTAATAACTCCTTCGTTAGATATAGTTGAAATAATAGCAATCGGCCTTGGGACAATTGCTCCTGTTAAGAGTGTATAATTCTCTCGTTCGCTCATTTCGCTTGGATTTAAAGATAGCATGTTATCATCTCCATCTTATGAAAACTCCTGAGAAAACCATGACACTGCAGCCTCTACTTCAGATTGTGTCAACTGATGTCCATTTTGTTCCCAGTGAATGGTTACGTTGGCGCCGGCAGCCTGCAGCATCTCATTTAATTCTTCCGTTTCATTTGATGAACAAATCGGATCGTTTATTCCTGCACCAATAAAAATTGGCAGACCTGTCATTTCAGGTAACATCAATCCTCTGATTGGAACCATAGGATGGTGCAAGATAGCTCCCTTAAATGTATCTTGAAAATGAAATAGCATGCTGGCAGCTATATTAGCCCCATTAGAATACCCAACAACCACAACTTGATCACGGTCAAATCCGTATATGACAGAAGCTTCATTCAAATAATCCCTTAGTTCTTTTGTACGGAATCGTAAATCTTCTTCATCAAAGACACCTTCAGCGAGCCTCTTAAAAAATCTCGGCATTCCGTTTTCCGAAACATTCCCCCGGACACTCAATATGGATGAATCTGGTGAAATCATTTTTGCAATCGGAACTAAGTCTTCTTCAGTTCCACCCGTACCATGCAACATAAAAAGGGTTGGCAGTTTCGTATTGATCCCTTTAAAAAATAAGTCTCTCATTCTTAAAATTCCCCCAATCTTTGTCCTGAAACGTTCCTAATTTTCCCTCTATGGACCCTGTAGTTTTTATATCAAAAGCTCACTAAAATAATAGCCATTACTTAATAAGAATAAAAATTATCTTGAAACTAGTATATTATAGAAATCCATTTATTTCAAAATCGAAATAAATCATGCACTATTAAACTCGATTTTTATGAAAAATCGGTTCAGTTTTAAATAGCCAAGAAAAAAGATCCTGATCAGTTTATATAACTACCAATCAAGACCTTTTTCATGCAAACCAATGATAAAATCTACAAATTTTCATCTAATCCTTCTCTTATTCTCGTTTTCTTTTCTTTCGGTTCAGTCCATTTAAATAGCTTATTTAGCTGTTTAAATATACTTTTAGAGTTTTTGGTTAATATCGGGCCAAGTATCGCCAATATTAAAACATATAATGCCGAGAAAGGTTTCAACATCTCGGAGAGTCCACCGGCAATCCCTATATTGGCTAATATAATGGAAAACTCACCTCTCGAAACAATCGTTAGCCCAATATTCGCAGAGGATTTATGTGACAATCCTGCTTTTCGGCCGGCAATCATACCAGCAATAAAGTTTCCAAGTACTGTTAAAATGACTGCACCAAGCGTTAACCAAACTGCTCCGCCAAGCGTAAATGGATCAATACTTAATCCAAAGCTAAAGAAGAATATGGCACCGAAGAAATCTCTAAATGGTACGACAAGCTTTTCAATACGTTCACTTTGTTCAGTCTCAGAAAAAACTAAGCCCAACAGTAGTGCCCCAATGGCTTCCGCAACATGAATGGTTTCGGAGAATCCTGCAATAAAGAAGAGGGCAGCAAATACGACAATGATAAAAATTTCGTTAGAGGATATATTTAATAATTTGTTTAATATCGGTGTGGCTTTTCTTGCAATGATAAAAAATAACAACATGTACCCAAAGGCAATTAAAACGGAGATTATAGAAGAACTGACGGAAGTGGCATCACCCAATACTAACCCAGAGATAATAGATAGATAAACAGCCAGGAAGATATCTTCGAACATAATAATACCCAAAATCAATTCGGTCTCTGTGTTTCCTGTTCTTCTGAGATCAACAAGTACTTTAGCAACAATCGCACTTGAAGATATGGTGATAATTCCCGCAATGATTAAGACATCCAAAATAGGAAATCCTGCAATAATTGCATATAAGAAACCTAAAGTAAAGTTTATTGAAATATAAATAGATCCGCCGACCACAATAGATTTACCTGATTTAATCAACTTGCCGACTGAAAATTCTAATCCAAGATAGAATAGCAAGAAAAGAATCCCAATTCTACCCAGAAACTCAATCATCTCAGCACTCTCAATAAATCGTAAATCAATAATGCCTATTTGCGGTGCATGCGGTCCTACCAGCATTCCAAGGATTATTAAAAATGGAATAATGGAAAATTTAAATTTACCGGCAAGGACTGCCGCAATAGCGACAAGCACCAAGGCAGTTCCGACTTCAAATACCATATGGTCCATTTAAACCGACTCCCCTTCTGCGAAGAGAGCTTGCTTCATAAATGCATTTACATCTTTTCTTTCCCCGGACAATACAATGGTATCCCCAGCATCAATAATAGAAGATGGTCCAGGATTTAAGATTTTCTTATCGGGCTTATGCAAAATAGCAATGATATTAACAGCGAACTCTTGTCTAATATTACTTTCATCAATTGTTTTCCCTGCAAGCTTTGAATTTTTCTTTACCTTGACCCACTCTATTCGTAAATCATCCAGAGCTAATTCAATTGATTCAATTGCTTGTGGTTTATACACCATTCCACCTAAAATGGCCGCAATCTGTCTGGACTCAGCATCATCAAGAGTTACACTAGAAATACTTTCATCCAAATCATCAAAATCATAATGATACATATCTCTTCTTCCATCATCATGCACAATAATGACGATCTTTTCATCCTCCTTTGTCATGACTTCAAACTTCTGCCCAATGCCCGGCAGAGCACTCTCGCGTATTCTCAAATCATTTCCCTCCTTATGTTATAAAAAAAAGAGGCCTATTTTTATAGGTCTCTTCATTCTTGTAATATATATAAATTGTATAGTTTCTCACAAATATTTTCAAATAATATGATTTGTCTAACCAATTTACCTGCCCAATCAATTAAGACTAAAGGGAATAACCCTTCTATTCACTTATGAAATGATGAGAAGAAGAGTCTCCACTTTAGACGGTCTATCTTATACATCCACTACGTTTTACGCTCTACCCAGTAGCGCCTCGCCATACATAACTCATCTTCATATTTAGTCCCCTCCATCTGGATGATTTCAATTGATTTGCCTGTATGCGGTGAGTGGAGTAGTTTCCCATTTCCATAGTAAATCCCTACATGATGAATAGCCCCTTGTCCTTTCTCGTATGCAAAGAAAAGTAAGTCCCCCGGTTGCATTTCAGTTAGCGTAAGCTGCTTGCCACCCTTTGCCTGCTCACTAGCATCTCGTGGAATTTGATAGCCGTTTGCCTTACACATTGTATAGACGAAACCAGAGCAATCGTAGCCATAACTGCTCATCCCGCCCCATAAGTAGGGCAGGTCAATAAATTGTTCTCCACACGTAACAATATCCGCTCCGCTTCCCTGTATCCTTGTTTCATGTATATTGTATAAAGTTGTATCATTTTTTTGTAGTAATCCAGTACCTAAGGGAGTTTCGACCTGGATCTGTTCAGCTTTTTCACTAAGGAACGGCAATTTCGTTTGATAGCTCAGCAACAGGGTTTCTTTTGATTTCTCAAGTGAAAGTAAGGCTTTTTTACTCGTAATCACAGCAGCTGTTTCAGTTGAAGACGGTACATAATTTTCCAATTGACACAAAGGTACCCAACCAGGATAGCCTCTCGGGTCTTTCCCGGATGACTGCTCGATGGCAATGATAAAACCCCAGTCATTTTTACCTTCAAGCAATAAAACTTGTTCACCAAATAATAATTGAGTTTGTATTCTGTTCTTTTCACATAGATCAAGCCGTTGTTCATCATTCATACACAGAAGCCATTCTTCCAGTTGTACGGGATGCCTGATAGCGGATTGATCTGACGCTCTAAATGACTGATTCGTCGTCCAAACGTTGGCTACTGCTACATTTACCGTCATTATCTCACCATCGTATGCCACTTCGAACCCCTCCTCTTACGTTAACTGAACCTGTTGAATCCCTAATCCCACCCTTTCCGGCAATGTAAATTTGCTGCCGTTATACTGAATACCTCCATCAATCAGGGAATGGGATAGCATGAGTGGAGCATCAAAATCATAACGGGTTATGTTGGGTTTACTTGCGGCAAAATGAGCAGCTGCCGTTATGCCTAAATGCGTTTCAATCATACTGCCCATCATACATTCTATCCCAGCCGCTTCCGCTAATTGATTAATATGCTGCGCGTGAAAAATCCCGCCAGATTTCATCAGTTTAATATTAATAAGGTCAGCACTGCGCGTACGAATCACTTCCAAAGCCTGTCTTGGGGTAAACACACTCTCATCTGCCATAATGAACGTATCTACATGATTGGTTACCTGTCTGAGCCCCTCCAAGTCATCTGCCTTCACTGGTTGTTCCACCAATTCGATTTGTAAGCCCATATCCTCCATCCAATGAATCGCTTGAATCGCTTCTTTAGCTGTCCAACCCTGGTTTGCATCCAGTCGAATCGTAACTTCATCTCCTACACATCTTCTAATTTCCTTCACTCTGGCAATATCCTCTTTTATGTCACCGAGCCCTACTTTTACTTTTAAAATAGTAAACCCGTTCTTTACATAATTCAGTGCCTCCTCACCCATTTTTTGCGGTGCATCTACACTTACCGTATAATCCGTTTCAAGCTGAGCATTACTTCCACCTAAATATTGATATAACGGCAACTTACTATACTGGGAAAGACAATCATAAATGGCCATGTCAATAGCTGCTCTACCGCTGGAATTCCTGGTCATTAAAAGGGATAGGTCATGAAAGATCTCCTCAAAATGCAATAGATCTTTTCCTATTAAATAAGGCTTAAAATACTCCTGGATGGCCGTTTCTATCGATTGTAGTGTATCTCCCGTAATCACAGCGGTCGCAGGGGCTTCTCCCCAACCCATTAACCCATTATCACATTGAACTTTCACAAAGATAGAATGAGCCGTGTTTACAATCCGCAAGGCAGTTTTAAAGGGTTTTAATAAAGGAACTTGAATACGAAACGTATCAATACTAGTTATCTTCATTTTCTAACCCGCTCTCAATCATAAGGGTCTTCTCAACTGTGTTCATCCTGGCTTTCACACCAAGTGGTATTCCGACATGTGGATTGCAATGGCCGATCTTAAATCCGCTCATAACAGGCTTATTGATTAGATTTGTATAGTGGGTCAGCACCTGATCCAAAGTCAACGTCTGCTTACTACTCGGTTCGCAATCCGCAAAATCACCAATAACCAGTCCGGCAATTTCATTTAACTTTCCAGCCAACCATAACTGATTTAAATAACGGTCAATATTCCTTGGCTCTTCGTGAATATCTTCTATTAATAGAAGCTTTCCTTTTGTATCAATTTCATACGGAGTTCCCAAGGCTGCTGTCAGCAGGCATAAATTGCCCCCCACCAATTCACCTTCCGCTTCTCCCTCGATGAATGTATGTAGAGGTGATAGTTCCTCTGTATAGGTCACTTGTTCCGATTTAAATAATTGGTTAAAGGATTCTTTTGAACGTAAGTGGACATCTTCAGTTCCTATATCGGATGCAAGCATAGGCCCGTGAAAGGTGACTAAACCCGTTTT
>JAZUQD010000099.1:0-1966 GCA_045605505.1 Pradoshia sp. | reverse complement strand
AGAGTGCTATTTTTAGTTACAAACCAATGCTCGATGTACTGCCGGTATTGTACAAGAAGAAGATTTTCGGGTCAAATTGGTATGGGTGTACCAAAGAAACAATTAGACAAAGCAATCAACTACATCAGTCAAACACCAGCTGTCCGAGATGTCCTAATTTCAGGGGGAGATGGTCTCCTCATTAATGACAGCATTTTAGAGTATATCTTAAAAAACTTACGCGCTATCCCTCATGTAGAAATCATTCGTATTGGAACAAGAGCCCCGGTCGTATTTCCGCAACGAATTACAGAAGAATTATGTACCATTCTTAAAAAGTATCATCCCGTTTGGTTGAATACACATTTTAATACATCGATTGAAATTACAGAAGAATCAAAGCGTGCTTGCGAGATGCTGGTTAATTCGGGAGTGCCTGTTGGCAATCAGGCAGTCATTTTGGCTGGTATTAATGACAGTGTGCAGATTATGAAAAAATTAATGCATGACTTAGTTAAAATAAGAGTTCGGCCTTATTATATCTACCAATGTGATCTATCTGAAGGAATTGGCCATTTTAGGGCTCCTATTAGTAAAGGGTTAGAAATTATGGAGGGGCTTCGTGGTCATACGAGTGGATATGCAGTACCTACTTTTGTCGTTGATGCACCAGGCGGAGGCGGGAAAATACCCCTTCAACCGAACTACATTATCTCACAAAGCTCAAATAAAGTGATTCTCCGAAATTATGAGGGAGTGATTACTTCCTATCCTGAACCCGAGGGCTATGTATCCGGTCGTGCCGATGACTATTTTAAACAAACCTATCCAAACGTTTACGAAGATTATAATAGTACAGGAATATTGTCCATCATGGATGATTCTAAGTTTAATATTACACCTGAAGGGTTGGAGAGATATACAAAGCGGATTACTTATCAACAAAACCCAGAACATACAACCCTCAAGAACCAGCGAGATAAACGTGACGAACTAAAGGAAAAGAAATTCAAAGCTCAACAAACGAAAGAGATTAAAACCGATCAAGAGGATTCAAAAGTATGAAGTGTCTATGGTGTGAAACAGATGCTGCAATTGAGACAAAGAGTACGGTATTTTGGGAGTTACCAGATGGCACGCAATCACTAGAAATAAGAGAAACACCTGCCATTTATTGCTCTCAATGCCAAATGGAGTATTTAACAGATGAAATGACTGAAGAAATAGAGGATCATTTACTGCTTATCAATACAAAACAGTTGCCTGGGTCTATTTATTTTGAAAAATTAATGGGAATTCCCCGTTTATTAAAACGGAATTATTTTAAATAACCAAAATATATATGTAAGCGTTTACACATATACTTGAACGTCAAAGAAAGCATGATTCTTTGGCGTTTTATTAAATCATTTTTCATTATGGAGAGGGTGGGTAAATTGAAGCCGGTATTGACCGCGGATGAAGCCATTTCTTTACTGAAAGATGGAAACCGGATAATGGTTGGCGGGTTTGGCTTGGTAGGTTGTCCATTAACATTGGTTCATTCCCTTGATCAGAAAGATTTGAAGAACCTGGAAATCATCAGTAATAACCTGGGTGAACCAGGCAGTGGGCTTGGAATTCTCGTTCAAAAAAAGAAAATAAAAAAAGGAATTGGTTCGTATTTTACTTCCAATCCAGATGTAGTGGATGCCTATCTTAGAGGAGAGATTGAGATAGAACTATTGCCGCAGGGCACGTTAGCTGAAGCAATCCGTGCGGGAGGTGCCGGAATACCAGCATTCTATACATCTGTAGGAGTAGGCACTGAAATAACAAAAGGAAAAGAAGAAAGGATTATAAATAATAAAAAGTATATTTTGCAGAATTCCTTAACAGCTGATTTTTCGCTCATTAAAGCCTATAAAGCAGATACACAAGGTAATCTGATCTATACAAAATCAGCTCGCAATTTTAATCCAGCTATGGCAACAGCAGGCAGGATTGT
>JAZUQD010000098.1:0-11084 GCA_045605505.1 Pradoshia sp. | reverse complement strand
TCATTTTGTACACGAACGCAGAAGCTAACAGATACTATAAACAAAAAAAGTCTTCAAGAAGAAGACTTTAGTTCAAGTAGGCTTCTTCTTATCGGTCAAGACAAAATGATGTCCTGCAGGATTTAGCACCTTTCCATGATTGGCGGTTGCTGAGACTTCATAGGGCCAGTTCCCTCCGTCTCTCTTGATAAGATTTATCAGAATATTTATTTAACTATAAATGTACAATTCAAAGCTTCGAAATGCAAGTTGTTTTTACTTTTTTGTCCAACTTTTTAACAATGATATAATACATTTATACATAGTAAGGAGTGATTAGGAATCATGAAAGCTAATGGTCAAGAAATTTATCAATATATAAAAGAACTGGTATCCATCCCAAGTCCAAGCGGATATACAACAGAAGTAATCAATCATGTTGCACAGTTTTTGCAATCCGCAGGTGTGACGGCGATTAAAACAAACAAAGGGGCCTTATTGGCAACCATCAAGGGGCGTGATGATTCAAAACATCGCTTCCTTACAGCCCACGTTGACACATTAGGAGCTATGGTTAAGGAAATCAAGCCTAGCGGGCGCTTAAAACTATCGATGGTAGGTGGATTTCGCTGGAATGCTGTTGAAGGAGAATACTGCAAAATCCATACATCTGATGGGAAAACATTTACAGGGACGATTCTCCTCAATCAAACATCTGTCCATGTGTATCATAATATGGGGGACATTAAACGCGAGGATGCGACCATGGAAGTACGAATTGACGCTGTCACAAAAAGCAAGAAGGATACAGAAAACCTGGGTATATCAGTCGGCGACTTCGTTTCCTTCGAACCGCGTGTTGAACTGACAGACAACGAATTTATTAAATCACGTCATTTGGATGATAAAGCCAGCGTTGGTATTCTGATGTATACCATTAAAAAGTTGAAAGAAGAAGACATTACTCTACCTTATACCACCCACTTCTTAATATCTAATAATGAAGAAATTGGCTATGGCGGCAACTCCAATATTCCAGCAAAAACAGTTGAATACCTGGCTGTAGATATGGGGGCAATCGGGGAAGGACAGGCAACGGATGAATACAGCGTCTCCATTTGTGCGAAAGACTCAAGCGGTCCCTATCATTATGGCTTGCGTCAGCATCTTGTCGAGTTATCAAAGAAACATCAGGTGGATTATCGCGTAGATATCTATCCTTATTACGGTTCTGATGCCTCAGCTGCTATTCGTGCCGGCTATGACATTATTCATGGGTTGATTGGTCCCGGGATTGACGCTTCCCACGCCTTCGAAAGAACCCATATCAGTTCCATTGAACATACTACTACTTTAATTTGGCACTATTTGCAATCAGAATTAGTACAGCCATAAACATTCAAACAACAACCCATCACAAAGTGATGGGTTGTTATTATAGTAGCTTTTTTATTTTTCTATAAGCAGCCTTTGCTTCTGCATATCCTTGATTGTACAGCTTTTTCAGCTTTTCCGGGTTACGTTCAATTCGACTGACATCTGATCTTTTAATCGGACGGATCAGGACTACATTCCCCTTTTCTTCCTGTTCCTCTAAATAACGTACCGTGTCATTGTAAAGAATATGCCGATCACGGAGTGCCTTTAATAACCCTTCATAGTTCTTATATTTTCTTTTTGCAAACCAATTAAACGATGAACCTTTCATATATCCTTTATTTCCGGTAAGCACAACTATATTTTTTGTATTCCCATCTGCTTCAGATTTTTGAATCGGAATTGGATCCGCAATTCCCCCATCAAGCAGCATTCTTCCGTCATAAGCGATTTCCGGAGCAAAAAAAGGGATGGAACTAGATGCGCGGAGGATCGTTATAATATCTTTTGTTTGGTGCTCTTTACTGTAGTATACGGCTTCCCCTGTGAGACAATCTGTCACGCCAATGACAAACTGTTCCTTAGCTTCACAAAATGCCTTCATATCAAATGGAACCAGTTCATTTGGAATTTTATCAAAAATAAAATCCATTCCAAATAATTCTCGTTTCTTCAGAAAACGTTTAAAGGAGATGTATTCCGGATGGGAAACATATTCAATATTCGCTGAATAATTACGGTCTATTTGCCGAGCGATGTAGGAAGAGCCATTGCATGCCCCGGCTGAAACACCAATTGTATAGGGGATATAAATATCTTGTTCCATCAAATATCTTAGTACTCCAGCTGTATATAACCCTCTCATTCCACCACCCTCTAAAACAAGGCCTGTATTCTGCATGATAAGTAAACTCCTTCTCCAGAGTATCCTTCCTAGTTTGCCATTCCCTTTATAAACAATTACTTGTTTCAAAAACCTTTTAAGGATTTTTTTTACTTTTTATTGACAGTCTTGGTGTATTACCTGTATAGTACACATATTAAGTGTATGAACCACATAGTACACACACCAAAAATTGGATACAAGCCATAGGAGATGAAAAAATGAACATCATCTTTAATAACCGGGATCCCGTTTATTTACAAGTTGTCCGTTACTTCAAAGAACAAATAGCGACCGGCCGGCTTGCAGGCGGAGAGGAAATTCCTTCTCGACGTGAGCTTGCAAGTCTTCTAAAAATAAACCCTAATACCGCTCAAAAAGCGTATAAGGAAATGGAGGAACAGGGATTGATTCACACTGAAAGAAATTTCCCAAGCCGGATCACAACGGATAAGAACATATTGTCGAGCGTCCGCCAAGAGCTCATTCATGAAGCTGTAGATACCTTTGTTCAGGCAATTAAACCAATCCAATTACCGGTAGATGAACTATTGAGTATCGTCAAAGACAAATACAACTCGGAACAAGAGTAGGGAGGGATATCATGTTAGAGGTAAAAAAGTTGACGAAGAAATTCGGCAGAAAAAAAGTATTGGATGAGGTTAGTTTTACAGCAAACAAAGGGGAAATTACTTGTTTGATTGGTATAAATGGTGTTGGTAAAACCACAGTTATGAAATCCATCATGGGTCTTACCCCCGTTAATGGAGGGGAAATTTTAATAAATGGAGCCAAACGAACAAAGGAATCATACGAAAAGATTACATTTATTCCTGATTCTTTAACGATGCTTTCCCATTTCACCATTGTAGAAGCTATGGATTTTATGAATGATTTTTATGAAAGCTGGAATCAGGAACGTGCTGACGAATTATTAAGCTTTTTTAAGCTAGATGAAAATGTACGGATTTCAACTTTATCAAAAGGAAATACCGCAAAGGTTAATCTGTTGTTGGGATTAGCGCAGGACGTAGATTATGTTCTAATGGATGAACCCTTTTCCGGCATCGATATTTTCAGCCGTGAACAAATAGCAGATGTTTTCACAAGCCATCTGATTGAAGATCGCGGTGTTATCATCACAACACATGAAATCAATGATATTGAGCACCTCATTGATAAAGTAGTTTTGTTAAATGACGGTGTCGTTTATAAAGAATTTAACGCAGAAGAGGTTCGGACTAATGAAGGTAAGTCTGTCGTAGATGTCATGAGAGAGGTGTATATACGATGAGTCGCTTTTTTAAGCTTGTGAATATGGAATTAAATCGGTTCTCTAAAATCTTATATGGGATGATTATCAGTGTCTTTATTATACAGGTTGCTGGTTTAATCATTCAGGCTAAAGGCTACATGGACAGGGCAAATGATTCCTTAATGAATGGAATCCCTAAAGAAATCTTTATCGAAGAAAATGGACTGTTCGGAATGGCTGACTATGTGGGTTCTATGCTATTTAATGCCCCGATTGCTTTATGTGCCGGCGCCATTTTCTTATATATTTTTCTGATTTGGTACCGTGACTGGTCCGGTAAAGGTTCATTTATCTATCGTTTATTGATGATTCCTACATCCAGAATGACCATCTATTTTTCAAAATTAACAGCTTTAATGCTGCTCGTTCTTTTATTAGTATCCGTTCAGTTGATTTTCCTTCCAATCGAGTCAAAAATTCTGGAATGGTTTGTATCCGCTGAGTATTTGAGTGAAATTTCTGTTATGAGTTTAGTAAATAAATCCTTTGTTAGAATCCTTCTTCCACAGACTTTGACACAATTTATCTTGTACTACGGTGCAGGTTTTACCTTTTTAACTTTCCTATTTACCGCTGTACTTCTTGAGCGCAGTTTTAAATGGAAAGGCATTATTCTAGCCATTGTGTACGGCGTATTTATTGTGAGTGCATTTGTATTACCTATAAGCGTAATAGAGTGGTTAGGTAAAACGGATTATTTCTATAATTCAGAGTTGATTATGATTGAAATTGCAGTTGGCCTTATTGTTGGAGCGTTCTCCATTTTACTCAGCCGTTATTTATTAAATAAGAAAATTACTGTATAAGGAGAGGAAACAAATGAAAAAATACCGAAATTCAATCGTGATTCTGCTTATTACCGTGTTATCTCTTTCTATTTTTTATGTAAATCAGGCTTTTTCCTCTTCTAACCTTCCTGATTTTTACATTAAACAAACTAATGGAGACGCCAAACTATTGGATACAGTAACCCTAGAAGCCAGTTATGAAGACCTTACATTTACAGAAGATCTCAAGGTTACTAAAGAGGGTTCCCTTTATCGGTCTGACTTATCCTTTTTTGAGCAAATGGACTATTGGAGTAAAAGAAAAGAAACAACTGAGTTGAGAGATCTAACTGATCGATATCCTTCCTTTATGAGGGGGAAAAATTCGAATATCCAGCTCTATAATGATACAAAACAAGTTATTTATGTCAACTTCAACTATGATTTTTCCTCTGAACATGGAATGTATAATTTCAGATTCAAAATTGATCAGCTAAACACAAAAACAGAGGATACAAATTCTTTCGAAGTAAAACTACCAAATCAAGGAAGTGCATCCTATATTGAGATCCTTGATACTCAAATCATTATGAATGAATTACGTGTAATGACACTTAGCGAAGGTGTGGATGAATATGGAAGAAGCCAGCTTCATGAATACACGATTGACCTCAAAAAGCAGAAGTTAGTCGACGACAATTCGATCCTAATTACAGAAAAACAGACGGATCGTCAGAGCTTTTATATAACTGGCTTAACAGACATTAATCCAGCTCAATCTAATCCTAATTTTATATTCCAATTGGATAAATCAATCTCTGATGAGTTTGGGGAAAATATCCAAACGACCAATCGTGAATTATATGCTTACAACTACAAAACTGGAAAATCAGAACAAGTAAAACTTCCGGCCGATTTGGCGAAACAGCTTTTACAAGATGACGCCCATTATCTAGCTTATGATAATCGTTCTTTATATACTTCCACTATTAAAGAAGATAATGGGAACAAAGCAGTTAACATGGTTATGTATGATTTGGAGAATCAAAAAATCAAAAATAAATATACTATTCCATTGGAACCAAATACTTTTGAACACAATATGGAATTATATCAAAATAAGATGATTATCACTTATAGAGGCGAACAAAAGCAGCCATTTATAAAAATATATAATTTCGAAGACGATACATCCATATTCGATGGCAAGATTGAGATGAAAAACAAAGATTCAAAGGTGAACTACAAGGATATCCATATTTACCAAGTAAACGGTCTATAATTCTTCCAAATTCATTAATTCATTTGTTTTGAGAATCTTAAAAAGGGAATACAACAACCAAACAATAGTTTGGAGGGATTTTCCATGTATTATGTTTATTTTGAAACGGAGCCAAGGCTTCTGCATGAAGGTACTAAATACAATGTGGAGGTTCCAACCCGAGAGCTGCAGGATGCAATCGCCAGTGATCTCGAAAAATATGGTGAAGTTTTCAACGTACAAAAGCTGGATGCTCCAGTGGATCAATTCCCAGTGCTGACAAAAGAAACATATAAGCGGAATATTTAAGATAGAAAAGGTGAATCGACCTAGAGCGATTCATCTTTTTTATCTCTTATAGGGAAGATTTATAGACTCACTGCTTTTAATCAGTTTTTCTCGCATATTTAAGTGGTACGATTACATATTCACATGTACCGACTAAATCATCCTCATCTATATAGCCAAGCCCATTACGGCTGTCCCTGCTATCCCAACGGTTATCCCCCATCACGAAATAATGATCCTCCGGAACTTTCACTGCATTAAAGTCACCTGTCCTATTAATCTTCAGTAAATCACTTTCCTCTTGTTCCTCTGGTAGATAGGGTTCATCTTTAATCTTCCCGTTGATATAGAGTGTGTCATCCTTTAGTTCAACCTTGTCGCCAGGTAACCCGATAATCCGCTTTACATAATATTTATCTTTCTCTTCATCTCGAATCACCACAATATCCTGATAGTCAACTGAACCATTAAATGCCGCCAACTTATTGACGAAGACTTTTTCATTGTTATAAAGCGTTGGTTCCATGGAGGCGCCTTCTACTATGAAAAAGGAGATGAAAAATGTTTTGACAACGTAAGCTAAGACAATGGCACATACTATAGAGATCATCCAACTTCCTATTTCAGTTTTAAATAACTTTTTCAATTGGATTCTCCTTCTTTCAGCAAATTTCCCAGTTGTACGATCCATACAAACATTATATTTTATACCCATATAATATGGTAAGATACCTACAATTCACATTACATTTTGATTACGATTAATTTACCTGGACAAAGGGAATACACTAACATCCATTCTTTCTAATTACGTGAGGTGTAAAGCTCATTATGCTGTACTTATCCAAAAATCATGATCCCAATAAAAATGCCATTCTCTTGTCCAGATGGATTCCGTTAGAGCAAACCGCTGCAAGTCTGGCAAAAGAGACCCATAGGTTACTTGAAGAGACAATAAATATGTTCCCTCCACAACCTGAGGGCAACATAAAACCTAAAAAAAACAAGAAATATATATTACCCCGTCTACTATTGACAACAAAAAGACAGCCTCCTCTTCTAAATCCTCCTGGTTGTACCATTCTGGATGGTCATCCTTATCCTGAGTGGAAAAAGAAATTGGATTTAGAATATCAACATCTTAATCAAAGTATTCAGGAACAAGTTAACGTTATGGATTATGGGGCTGTTGGTGACGGTTTGACAGACAATACGAAAGCATTTGAAATCGCTCTTGGCAAAGGGAGGAGAATGGTTTATATCCCGGAAGGTGTTTTTATTACAAAAGGTCTGAAGCTCCCTTCCTATACCTGTTTGGTCGGTGAGGGCAAAGATAAAACGATTCTTAAATTAGCCAGTGACTCTCCTAAGAAAGCTATTCTTATTACGAACGCGAACCCGATTTTAGGCAATCATCATATTCTCGTGCAGGGAATGACACTTGACTGGAACGTGGAAAGACTTCCACAGGATGTTCATACAAGCGCAGGTAACAACCGTTCCAGTTGTTTAACATATGCACACGTTACGTATGGATGGGTGAAGGATGTTGCAGCCCGTAATGCCGGCTTACACTGTTTTGATGTTTCTGCCGCCTACTATACATATTTTGGAGATGGCACACGTTCCAGATGGCCGAGCAAATATATATGGTTAGATCATCTCAATGGGCATGGTTTTGGTGATGATGGCATTACGACACACCACAGCAGCCATATTTTAATTACGAACAGCCATATGTGTGATCCAAGCGGAAGAGCGCATAAAAAGGGATTTTCTAATTCCAACGGGTTTGAAATAGATGATGGTTCTGATGATGTTTGGCTGATTAATAATTCTTCAACCAGATGTTTTGGTGGAGTTGAAATCAAAGCGCATGCAACAGCATCGGCTGCTTCAAATGTTCATATCATCGGTCATATTTCTATCCATGATAATCGCTCGTATAACTTCCGGCACATTGGACACCATCTACAAGGCGAACCGCAATCTAAATCAGCCTATAATATCACAGCAACAAATATCGTGGCGATTGCACCTGTTTTCACTGACCTTTATAAAGGATCTACACCACGGTGCCTTGTTATATCAGCTTATCAAAATGTGATCGTTAATCACTTTACCTTGCTTGGAGATCCGAATTATGACTACAAAACTAATCCGATGATTTCTATCCAATATAAGTCCCGTCATATCACGCTTGCCAATCTAACTATCGAGAATTTCCACACCGCCGGTACAGATATAAAAGTGGTTGGCGGCAACCAGCATACAGATTACATCCATTTAAGCAATATTTCTATAAAGAACTCGGCTCCGATAGGTATAGATATAGGAAAAGGTGTCGCGAAAACAGCGATATCGAATGTTCAGGCTGAAACAAAACTTGGTGGTATTACGATTAAAACAGCCGATAGTACAGCTAAACACTGATAACATTCAAACCAAAACCTGAGGATCCAACCGTTATTTTAGCGGCTAAATAAAGTAATTAAAATTTAGGATTCAAGTAGCATACTCTTCCCCCTCTTCGCATATATATTTATGATTAATTTTTTAACTCTTTCCTGTTAAATGCGAAGAGGTGGCTAAAAAATTGTGAAGCGGATTCCAAGTGTCCTCAAACAACTTCTTTTATCAATTAAAGAATTATTAAACGATGTACTGACGTTTATCTATTATGGTGGACTGCTTTTCATCATTGGCTGGACCCTTTATCAATTGGTATGGGGAGATGTGAAACCCATCCCTATATCAACCGCTGTACCCGCCACATGGTGGACGGAGTACGTGATGAAGCCTTTAATTTCCTCCACCTTTCTGCTCACTATCATAAAAGGGATTTTCTTATTATCAGTCTGGGTTATTTTATTTCTAATTATCCCCAGTACAACAAGACAGCTCAAACGCTTCAAGCTATTTCAAATGGAATTTGAGGTGGAAGATAAAGAAACAGCAGCTGTGGCCTTCATTGAACTGCAAAGCTCAAAAGCAACCCTCCTGTCAACGATGTATTCAGATGCCACTATTGGAAAATTATTTACATTTCTCGATGAAGAAACGATGGAAGTAGATTATTTTTCGGCTCTTGCTTACTTTTTAGAGGATTTTAAAATCAGCTATAAACAAAGATATAATATTACCTTTGAATGTGAAACCAAAGATTTTAATCGCCTTACCGGAACGGAGCTTAATTATGCCGAACTCTCAAAAGAAACAGGCGACCCAGAAGTGTTAAACTGGGATGCTCCTCTTGCTAAATTGAAGAAAAACAGGCTTGTTTTCCATTTTAACTATCGGGGAAGTGAAAAAGTAACCATATTGTCCAGCTACTCATCTCAATTTGATGTAATAGATAAACAGAATATCTTATTTTTACATTACGCCCTTATGTATCAAGCTGAAAATATTGAATATGCTCTCATGATTGAAAAAGAAGAATGGCCTTTTGTTAAAACCCCTACCTAAGGGGTTTTAATTTGTTTTACTCATCAAAAAGACCCTTATTCACATGTAATAAGGTCATAGTTTCCTATTCTTTCTGTCCAAATTACTCATATAAAATGCCTGTTATTTTGAAATTGCTGTGAATATTTTTTTAACATGTCTTGAACCACCTTATTGTTGGATGCCAATTCTGATGGATCCTTTGCGCTTAGTTGGCCTAATTGCTTTTGACTAAAGGGTTTAGCAAACTTTTCTCCCTTTTTATACCGCTTATATAAATTTTGAATATTGTCCATAATGGTTCCCCTCCCATCATAGTCCTCACTTATTTATATTCAGTTCTTCCAAAATATCTCCATCTATTTGTCTAGTTAACTAGTATTTTTTTATTTAAAAAATATCTGTCATAAAACATACATATATAAAATTTATTTTTCTGTTTTAAATTTCGAGGAATTGTGATAGAGTAAAAAATTGTTGTTTGGTAAAATCCCTTAATAAAAATGTTATTTGGTTTTTTACAATGAGTTATAGTACGATGAAATTGCTATAAAAGGGATATATTATAGTTAAACTAACTAATATAACAAGATGAAATGGAGATTAAATAAAAATGCAGCAAAGTAGATCTTCAATCCACTCATTCCGGCAAATATTTTACCTATACATAGGTTGTATTATTTTATTTGCGTTTTTATTGTGGATTCCCCAGTCAAATACAGGCGGGTTATCCATTATGGATTCTCTGTTTCTGTCTACAAGTGCATTAAGCGTAACAGGGCTTACTCCAATTGATGTAGGTACGGTATTAACGAGAGTTGGACAGTCCATCTTGATGGTGGAAATGCAGCTTGGCGGTATTGGGATTGTCGTATTAATCAGTTACCTATTTGTTGTAATGGATAAAAAGATTACGGTATCAAGTATGCTTCTTTTATCCAAAGACCAAAACCAATCTAAATTGAGTTCCATTACTTCTCTCGGAATTTCCGTATTAGTCATTGCGTTATTGGTTGAAACCCTTTGTTTCTTTATCTTATTCGGAGAGATTCGGCCCCGATATGATGATTTTTGGGATGCGGTATTTGTTTCTGCTTTTCATGCAGTAGCCAGTTTTACAAATTCCGGATTTGATTTATTCGGAGATAGCCTGATTTCTTTTAAACATAATCATCTCTTCCTAATTACAACAGCCATCACAATCTTTTTAGGGAGCTTAGGCTATCCGACTCTGGTTGAGTACTTCTTATCATTTAGAAGGAAGAAAAGTTTGTTTACAAAGATAAACATTCGTCTTCACTCGCTCCTCCTTTTTGTCGGTATGGCTGTATTTTTTTTATTGGAATCAAATCATACGTTTGATGGGCTATCATTTTCGGAAAAACTATCAAATTCATTGTTTTTTTCAGCTACAGCCAGAAATGGCGGGCTTACAACGATTGATGTATCCCAGATCACAATTACTACCTTTTTATTGCTAACCTTATTTATGTTTATAGGGGGAGCCTCCTCAAGTACAGGAGGAGGTATCCGGTTAACAACCTTTGCTGTATTGCTCTCTAAAGTATTGTCAGTAGCTAAATCACAAAAAGAGGTTGTCATTTATAAAAAAACGATTGCTCAGGCAGCAGTTGATAAATCGTTTATGGTATTCTTCACTTTTATAGCATTATTTTTTGGCTGTACCATTTTATTAACCATGCTGCAGCCACAGCCATTGGAGCCATTAATGTTTGAAGTATTATCAGCCCTGACAAATACAGGGTT
>JAZUQD010000097.1:0-1786 GCA_045605505.1 Pradoshia sp. | reverse complement strand
CTCAAAATCAAGAAAGATCCTGAGCGTGCTAAAGATGTGAAAAATATTAAATGGTAAAACGATAGCCACGGATTCCTCCGTGGGTAGTGTAAAAACTTTTGTGTCTTTGGAAATAAATGGCTCCTTTTTGGTAAGAATTACGATATGACAATTCTTATCAAAAAGGAGCATTTTTTATGGCGATTGCAAAGGAACAAATACGACAGATTATTACAGAAAACAACTTTACGAATGTTGCTGATGTATACGCTTATCTTAAAGAAGGATTCAAAGACATTTTACAGGAGCTTATGGAAGCTGAAATGGATGCAGCTTTAGGATATGAGAAAAATCAAAAAGGTGGCATGGAATCCAACAACAAACGCAATGGTTATTCCACTAAAACACTCAAAAGCCAGTATGGTGAATTTCCTATTGATATTCCACGCGACCGTAATGGTGAGTTCGAACCAAAACTGATACCAAAATATCAGAGAGATATTTCTGGCATTGAAGAAAAAGTAATCTCTCTGTATGCCCGTGGCATGAGTACTAGAGATATCCATGACCAGTTACAGGATTTGTATGGTATTGAACTTTCATCTGAAATGGTGAGCAAGATTACAGATAAGATTCTTCCAGAAATCAAAGAGTGGCAGGCACGTCCATTAAATCCTGTTTATCCGTTTGTATTTATGGATTGTATCCACTATAAAGTTCGTGAAGACGGACGCATCTTAAGCAGGGCTGCATATATAATCATGGGTGTGACCATTGAAGGATACAAAGATATTTTGAGTATTACAGTAGGGGCAAATGAGACCTCAAAGTTCTGGCTTGGAATGCTTAATGACTTAAAGAACAGAGGTATAAAGGATGTGCTGTTCTTCTGTGTAGATGGACTTCCTGGATTTAAGGACGCAATACAGGCAGTATTCCCAAGTGCGCAGATTCAGCGTTGTGTCATTCACATGCTCCGCAATTCGTTCAAATATATAAACTATAATGATTTAAAGAAGTTTTCAGCTGATTTTAAAAATGTATATAATGCACCAAATGAATCGGCTGCTCTTGATGAATTGGAATCGGTAAAAGAAAAATGGGGAAAGAAATACCCTTATGCTATCAGCAACTGGGAGAATAACTGGGAAGATGTAAACAGCTTCTTTCAGTTCCCTGATGAGATACGAAGAATTATGTACACCACAAATATTATAGAAGGACTAAACCGTCAGTATCGAAAAGTGACAAAAACCAAAAGTGTCTTTCCAAGTGATACTTCATTGGAAAAAATGCTGTATTTAGCATCCAGAAATATCACCCAGAAATGGACACAGCGCTATCGAAACTGGGACCAGGTACTGGGGCAGCTGATCATTTTATATGATGAACGTCTGACACCATACCTTTAAAAAGAACGAGGATGGAATCCCTTATCAAAAAGGAGTTCCACCCTCATTCTTTTATTCCTTCGACATTGACAGTATGTCCAATATTTCCGTTTCTTATTCCTGAGACCGAGTCTGGGCAGAGCCCAGAAAAAGGAACTGCTGTGAATGTCTGTTTGTTATGCAAAAAATTTCAAAATAATGTATAAACCAGAGTAAAGAGGCAATACTATTATTAGAAATACAGTTCGACACAGATTCGACGATATAAATCGACATGAAATCCTACATATCTAATTCAAATCAAAAGGTCTTTTTAATCCCAAAGACACAGAAAAATTTACAGCCACAAAATATGTGGTAAGTTGCCAACGGACACTTGACACAAACTCAATTAATTCATTTTTATATTTGCGCTT
>JAZUQD010000096.1:0-16259 GCA_045605505.1 Pradoshia sp. | reverse complement strand
TAACTACAGTAGATCACAAACGTATTGGGATCATGTATATCCTTGCTGCGTTCCTTATGTTATTTCGCGGTGGCGTTGACGCATTAATGCTGCGTTTGCAGCTTGCAACTCCAAATATGACATTCCTGGAGTCACAGCATTACAATGAAGTTTTCTCTACTCACGGAGTTATCATGATTCTTTTCATGGCTATGCCATTTGTATTGGGAGTCATGAATATCGTTGTTCCTTTACAAATTGGAGCTCGTGACGTTGCCTTTCCGGCACTCAACGCTATCAGCTTTTGGTTATTCTTTGTCGGAGCTATGCTTTACAATCTATCGTTTGTTATTGGCGGATCTCCAGATGCAGGTTGGAGTGCCTACTTCCCTCTGGCAAGTAATGAATTCAGTCCGACTGTTGGACACAATTATTATGCAATTGCTCTTCAATTATCTGGCCTAGGGACACTGATGACAGGTATTAACTTTATTGTCACTATTTTAAAAATGAGAGCACCGGGTATGTCCATTTGGAAAATGCCGATGTTTACTTGGTCAGCGTTGATTACATGTGTTATTATTTTGTTCGCGTTCCCGACCTTTACTGTATCACTTGCCCAAATGATGTTTGATCGACTTTTCGGAACCCAATTTTTCTCCACCACAAATGGTGGTATGGATATGCTTTGGGCGAACAACTTTTGGATTTGGGGACATCCTGAAGTATATATCGTTATCTTGCCTGCTTTCGGTATTTTCAGCGATATCATTTCTACTTTCGCGCGCAAAAACCTTTATGGATATAATTCAATGGTATTCAGTATGATTGCCATCTCTTTACTATCATTCCTTGTATGGACCCATCATTTCTATACAATGGGACACAACGCAACAGTAAATAGTGTTTTCGCAATTGCTACCATGCTATTTCTGTACCAACCGGCATCAAGATTTTTAACTGGCTGTTCACTCTCAGAAAAGGGAAGATTGTATTCCCTACAGCCATGCTATTCTCACTAGCCTTTATACCGATTTTTACAATCGGCGGTGTAACAGGGGTTATGCTGGCGATGTCCAGTGCAGATTATCAATACCATAATACTATGTTCCTGGTTGCCCATTTCCATTATGTATTGATACCGGGTACCGTATTTGGATTGATTGCAGGTACGTATTATTGGTTCCCAAAAGTTTTTGGTTTCCGTCTAAATGAAAAAATCGGAAAAATCAGTTTTTGGATGATTGCGATATTCTTTAATGTTACATTCCTTCCGCTATTCTACTTAGGCTTGGATGGTATGGCACGTCGGATGTATACCTATTCCGAAGGGACAGGCTATGGACCACTGAATTTAGTAGCCAGTATTGGAGCCGTAGGGTTAGCAATTGGCTTTGCACTGGTTTTCTATAATATTGTCTATAGTGCATTCAAAAGTCCGCGTGACAAACAGGCAGACCCATGGGATGCACGTACATTAGAATGGTCTATTCCTAGTCCGGCACCTTTTTATAATTTCGCAGTTCTGCCAAACGTTAAACATGTTGATCCTTTATGGTATTCCAAAACTCATAACGAGCCGCTTTACGAAGATAAAATACAACCTATCCATATGCCAAGCAATACAGGAAAACCAGTTATTATGAGCATTTTCTTCTTTCTCTCTGGTTTTTGCTTAGTATTCAGTTGGTGGATTCCAGCTATTATATTTGGGATTGGTGTATTCGTCACAATGGCTGCTAAATCCTTTGAACGGGATCCTGGCTATTATGTTTCTGTTGAGGAAATAGAAGGAACGGAAAAAGTATTGCGAGGTGAAAAACTATGAAGATAGATTCCTCTCTTCCATTGGAATATAGTACAGAACAAAATCAATTAAGAATCTTTGGATTCTGGTTATTCCTTGGTGCTGAGATTGCCTTGTTTTCTATGTTATTTGCAACATATTTTACGCTCCTTAATGGTATAGGTGATGGCCCTACCGCAAAAGAAATTTTTGAAATTAAAGGTGTAATTATTGAAACGATTGTCCTTTTAACAAGTAGCTTTACTTGTGGTCTCGCTATTCATAGTATGAGACTTAATTTAAAAAGACCGATGATTACATTCTTTATTATTACCATGCTACTCGGCCTTGTCTTCCTTGGTGTAGAAATCTTTGAATTTATGACCTATATCGATGAAGGCGCAACTATGCAAACAAGTGGATTTCTATCCAGCTTATTCATGTTGCTCGGTACACATGGAGCCCACGTAACGTTCGGGCTATTCTGGGGGTTATGTATTCTAATTCAAGTCATACGACAAGGATTTACTGCAGATACAGCTAATAAATCCTTTATCTTTTCTCTATATTGGCATTTCCTAGATGTTATTTGGATTCTCATCTTTAGCTTCGTTTATTTGAAGGAGATGATATAGGATGATAAAACAACTATTTCCACTCAAGCATGTTTTAGGATATGTTATTTCTTTAATCCTAACAATCATTGCGCTATCCGTAGCCTTTTATGATATATCCTTTACGGCGGGAATGGTAATTCTGTCCATAACCGCCATTATCCAAACAGCTGTACAGCTCTTCTTATTCATGCACGTTAAGGAATCTAAAGACAAGAGAACAATCTATTTAAGCATTATCTATGCTCTATTCGTAGCACACGCAGTTATCTTTGGAACCATCCTAACCATGATCTGGGGCCATGCCCACTAAAAAGCTGAGACGACTGGTCAGGCCCGAAAAGCATAAGACGAATACTCGAAGGGAGGGTTCTTCTCCCGCAGAGTATTTGCTTATGTCTCGAGGGACTAGGAGTCGAAGCTGGATTGCATAAAAAGCTGAAACGGCTCGTTCAGAAGCGAGGAGGCATAAGTCAGGGGCTCGCAGGGAGGGCATTCTCCCCTCCAGCTCACTAAATTCTATAAATCAGAAAAAGGTCCTGTGTTAACTTCACAGGACCTTTTTTGATGTGATAGTTTATTAAAATATTTTCTTCCGCTCTCTATCATCAGTAATAATTTGTACAGCTTCACGGAACCGTTGAGAATGGACGATTTCCCTTTCTCTTAAAAATCGTAAACCATCATTTAAATCAGGATCATCAGACATATTAATAATCCATTGGTAGGTAGCTCTTGCTTTTTCCTCTGCTGCAATATCCTCATATAAATCTGCGATTGGATCTCCTTTTGCTTGAATATAGGCTGCCGTAAATGGGACACCCGCAGCATTATGATAGAAAAGGGCAGAATCGTGATCAACATAGTGATCTGCCAAACCGGCTTCTCGCATCTGTTCTGGTGTGGCATCTTTCGTCAATTTATAAATCATAGTGGCGATCATTTCTAAATGGGCAAACTCTTCCGTTCCTATGTCATTTAACAAACCTACCACTTTATCTGGAATGGTATATCGTTGATTCAAATATCTAAGAGCGGCTGCTAATTCTCCATCTGCTCCTCCATATTGTT
The DNA here is from genome assembly GCA_045605505.1 of Pradoshia sp. Classification (GTDB taxonomy): domain Bacteria; phylum Bacillota; class Bacilli; order Bacillales; family Pradoshiaceae; genus Pradoshia. The sequence continues at coordinate 12,809 of JAZUQD010000096.1, read as the reverse complement.
CAATTAAATATTTGGCTAATGTAGGATTACAGGTACTGACTCTGACTGGATATTGTAGTTTTTTTTCATAGAACCACATGCTGATATCACCTCATTTATTATATTTGCCAAGGCCACGGATTAGTTCCCCACCCCCAATTGGCGTCCGTATAACTGTTTCCAAATTGTTGAAGCGGTCCGAATTTCTTTTCAAATTCCTGTTTGAGCTTTCTACTTTGATGAGAATATTCATTAAATTGCTGCATCGTTTCTAAGTCTGTAGGGTGAGTGTCTAAATATAAAGTCAGTTCCACCAAGGCAAAATCGATTGCCTGAATTTCTTCTAACAATTGATAATACTCATCAGGTAATTGCGGTTGCATTAAGGCTCCTCCCTTTTGTGTTCATATGGGTTCTCATAATAGTCATAAAAAACAGGCCATAGGGTTCCCTTGAAAAGTGCCTCCTTCGGAGAAAATTGCGGCAAGTTAGGAGGTTGAAATCCAAGAAACAAATTAGGTGGAGTGGAATAATACTTCTTACCAATTGGTCTGCACGGATCAAATCGACTGTGAAATGGTGTGAAAGATTTCATATAAGATTTCTCAGGTCGATGTTGTTCTGTCATAGTGCACCATCCTTTTTAAAATTCATATTCCTTTCAGGCTATGAGCTAATCATCCATTTTATTACGGACATTTATTAAAGCTATATCTAATTAGTGATTATTTTTAAAATACTATTTTCGTAGTTTCAACTATTTGTATTTTCAGTAAAAGTGACATACCATAATTTATATAAGATTTAGTACTCTAGAAGATGGGTGAAAGAATGTCAATACTTGTCGTTGATGACAATAAGGTAAATTTATTTGTAATAGAGACCATCTTAAAGCAGGCAGGCTATAAAGAAATAGCACTTGCCAAATCTGCAAACGAGATGATTCATATTTTAGAAGAAGATTTAAGTATCAATCACGGAAGAAGTTCCTATAACTTAATTTTATTAGATATCATGATGCCTGAAATAGATGGTATAGAAGCCTGTAAGAGAATTATGGCTACCGAGGAATATAAAGATATCCCCGTTATATTTGTGACCGCATTAGGCGATACTCGTAAACTGGCTGAAGCACTGGATGCCGGAGGATCGGATTATCTAATGAAGCCCATTAACAAGGTAGAGCTTTTAGCTCGTATTCGTGCTGCACTCCGATTAAAAGAAGAGAAAGATTGGCATAAAAATCAGGATGAAAAAATAAGCTACGAACTCGATCTTGCCACTAAGGTACAGAGAAGCCTGTTAAGTGAGCCTATTTTAAATGATCAAATAAAAATCACCAGGTCTTATAAGCCTTCGTTTAATCTCGCAGGTGACATGTATTATTGGCAGCAGATTGATCAGGACCGCTATGCTATATTTATGTTCGATATGATGGGACATGGCATACCTGCCTCATTGGTATGTATGTATATCTCCTCTATCCTTCGTGAAGCGGTACGCAACCTAGTAGATCCTGAGAAAGTAATTCTTGAATTAAATCGCTGCATGATTTTACTTGAGGAAAAAACAAAGTTAACGTCTTATTACCTAACTGGTATTTATTTATTAGTAGATACAAAATCAAAAACAATTGAATATGTAAATGCAGGCCACCCACCTGGCTATCTTTATATAGATGGGAAAGACGTAATCGAAATGGGCCAACGAAACACTGCTGTTGGTTTCTTTAACGAAATGCATGTAAACAAAGTAACCGTTCCTTATACAGAGAGTTTTCAGGCCTTACTATTCACTGATGGTGTAGCAGAAGCTATTGATGATGATGAAAATATAGCCTTGGCTCATTTAAATGAAATTGCTAAGCATGCATGGACAGAGCAAGAAGCAATGGCTCCATTAAATACCATCCTCCCGGAAGAGAAACAAGCAAATCAACATGATGATATGTGCGTCATCCTCGTTAGGGGTTAAGAATAGAGATAGATGTTCTCTAAAAGACAAAGACACAGATTCCATATGAGAATCTGTGTCTTTGTCTTTTTAACTTTTAATAGGCAAGAATCTTGCAGGTACAACTATCCTGTATGGACAACGGTATATTCCATAAGGACTGGACTAAAGCTCTGTCCAACCGCATTTCGTTTGAATAAGAATATATAAAATAACTGAAAAGCTATGAATACCCAGTATAAAGGAGGGCAGTTGATGACTTTTCAAATTGGATTGACTATACTGGTATTCGCAATGACCATGTTTATCATTTTATGGAGACCCAGAGGGATAAATGAGGCAATACCAGCAACAATAGGGGCAATAATCATTATTTTATTCGGTTATGTCTCTTTCGATGATATTTTGGACATCCTTCAAAAGATAAGCGGTGCTTCCATTACTATTATTTCTACTCTTGTTATGGCAGTCATTTTAGAAAGCTTCGGTTTCTTTCATTGGGCAGCAGCCAGGTTGGGCATAATCACAAAAGGGTCCGGTTACCGTTTATATTGGTACATTCAACTATTATGTTTTCTGATGACATTATTATTCAATAATGATGGAAGTATTTTAATTACAACTCCTATATTAATTTTACTGTTGAAAAGCTTACGTCTCAAACCTCATCAATGTATTCCTTATCTAATAAGCGGAGCATTTATAGCTACTGCTGCCAGCACTCCCATTGGCGTCAGTAATATAGTAAACTTAATTTCTTTACGTATTGTCGATATGTCTCTTTACACTCAAACTGCAATGATGTTTGTTCCCGCCACACTTGGATTAGGCTTTATGTCCGTTTTAATGTTCTATTGTATTAAACATACATTGCCAATAACACTCCCCCCTATGACATATGATATAGAAACCATGTTTTTTACAAAAAATTTTCACCCACTTAAAGCAGGAATTTCAGTAAACACGAAGAGACAACGAACACGATTCATGGGAAAAGTTTTATTATTCGTTTTTATCGTACGTTGTACACTCTTTGTCGCCTCCTATTTTTCGATTCCCATTGAATTAATTGCCGTATTGGGATCTTTACTCCTCCTTATATGGAGATGGTATTTTCTCAGAAAAAATCCAATGGATATTTTAAAAAAGACACCTTGGCATATCTTCTTATTTGCCCTCTCAATGTATATTATGATCTTTGGGTTGTATAATGCCGGATTGACAGAATTACTCGTTGAGCTATGTGAACCCATTGTGAACGAAGGTTTATTAAATGCTACCTTTATAATGGGTGGCTTAGTGACCATTCTATCCAATCTATTTAATAATCACCCTGCTTTAATGATCGGAACCATTACATTAACCGAAATGCACTTAGATCCTATCACCTTAAAAACAATCTATCTTGCCAGTATTATCGGAAGTGACATTGGCTCTCTCCTGTTGCCAATTGGAACTCTCGCTTCCCTGATTTGGATGCATATCTTAAGACAAAACAAAATTCTCATCAGTTGGAAAAGTTATTTAAGTTTCTCCTTACTAGTCATTCCTATCACCACAATTGTAACTTTGCTTTTACTCTATTATTGGGTGCAATTTATTTTTATATAGTCTTCGTTCATTAATACAGTCGTCTCAGCTTTTTATGCAATCCAGCTTCAACGGCTAGAAGCTCAGGACATAAGCATAGTCTCTGCGGGAGGGAAGAGCGCCTCCCTGCGAGCCCCTGTCTTATGCTCCTCGCTTCTGGACAGTCGTCTCAGCTTTTTATGCAATCTAGCTTCAGGGCCTAGGAGCTCGAGTCATAAGCAAATACTCTGCGGGAGGAAGAACGTCTCCCTTCGAGTATTTGTCTTATGCTTGTCGCTCCTGACCAAGGCCCTTCAGCTTTTTAATTAAAGGAGGAGTTATTTTGAAGGTTTTTGAGCAGTTGATTGGGGAGCAAGTGACGGTTTTATTGTCGGGTAATGCTTTATTTAATGGAATTCTGACTGATATGGGGTCAGATATTATTGTCTTATTTAACGGTGAACAATATATCTACATTCCTCTCATGCATGTTCACAGTCTCAATAATAATAAGGAACCAGAGAAATATGTTACCCAGCCAAACAATCCGTCCATTATAGAAGATATGGATTCTATCTCCTATCGCAAGACGTTGACCCATGCAAAAGGCACTTTTGTGGAAATCTATGTAACGGGTAACTTAACGTTTCACGGATATATTACAAATGTACTAAATAATTATTTTGTTTTTTATTCACCCATTTATAAGCAAATGTTTATATCTCTTTCACATCTAAAATGGCTTTCTCCATATCCTCAAACCATTACACCTTATAATCTTAGCCAAGAGAAATTTCCTGTTAACCCGTCAAATATCCCATTACTCCGTTCACTAGAAGACCAATTAAAGAAAGATGTTGGCAAGCTTGTTGTTTTTGATGGAGGCAGTAATCCATTAAAAATAGGATTACTGACAAATATAGAGCAAAACATCATTGAATTATTAGTAGCAGATGGCATTCCAAATTACCTTAATCTAGACCATATAAAGTCTATTCATTTCCCCTAATCCTCAGCTATTTGATAAAAAAGAAAAGGAGACCCGACTGAGCTGATTCCAAAAGTTAAATGATAACACCAACTTTGGGATACAGTTCAGAATGAAGTCTCCTTTTATCCTTTTTCAAACCCTATTATGAATGTAACTTTTTTCGGTAAAGCCGCTGATTAATATCTAGTTCCATATACGTATCAGCCAATTCCATAATCTTAAGGGATTCTTTGTTACCAAGCCCCAAATAACCGCCAGGGCTTAAACTCTCATCAAATAGTTGGAATACTTTCGCCTGCAACTCCAATGTGAAATAAATAATAACATTTCTGCAAATAATCACATGGAATTCATTAAATGATCCATCCGTGACTAAATTATGTTGGGCAAAAACAATATTCCTCGATAAGGATGGTCGAAAATAGGCATATTGCATATCCGTTTTATAATATTTAGAAAAAGCATCTAATCCACCAGCTTGCAAATAATTCTTCGTGTAAGATTGCATCCTTTTTAGTGGAAAAGCACCTTGGCGGGCTTTTTCTATGACTTTTTCGTTCATATCAGTCGCATAAATTTTTGTTTTATCAGCCAATCCTTCTTCTTCCAAGAGAATCGCCATTGAATATACTTCTTCTCCGGTTGAACATCCCGCATGCCATATGCGTATTTCCGGCAGATCCCTCAATCTTGGAATAATCTTCTTACGAAAAGCATAAAAGAAATCTGGATCTCTAAACATATCAGTCACATTAATCGAAAAATCACTCAGAAGATTATTTACATACCCTTCTTCATGGATTACTCTTACAAGAAGTTCAGAAACAGTGGTCAGGTGATCCTTATTGAGTCGATTTTTTATGCGGCGAGAAATTGAAGAACGCATATAACCACGGAAATCGTACCCTGTCATCCGGTAGATTGCCTCTAGCAATAAGTCAATTTCTAAATTCTCGCGTTCCTCTATAGATGATGGATACCCCAACACTAAGCAGCTCCTTTCTACTTCGTTAACCAAACAGACATCACTGAATATAGCTGTTCTAAATTAATTGGTTTGCTGATATAGTCTGTTGCACCAGCTTCCAAACATTTTTCTCGATCTCCCTTCATTGCTTTAGCAGTCAATGCAATGATAGGGATGGATGTAAATTCAGGATTTGCACGTATATGTCTCATCGTATCATATCCATCAAGTTCAGGCATCATAATATCCATAAGAATCATGTCCAAATCATCTTGTTCCTTAATAATTTCAAGACATTGTATTCCATTCTCTGCAACAGTGATTTCAACACCTTTACTTTCAAGGGCTCTTTGAAGAGCGAATATATTACGATGATCATCATCCGTAATTAAAACTTTTTTCCCCTTGAAGACATCCAGAATGTCTGATTCTTCTTCCTCAGATTCTACCACTTCTTTTTGCACAGCTATTTGCTCCATGACATCATTTGCGATTGGCATATGAATAAGCTCAGCATTCTCTATATTATTTTTCTTAACCATTCCATCCGGTAGATTCGGTAAGTACACAGTAAACGTACTTCCATTTCCCTCTTCACTTTCTAAGGTCACATATCCGCCAAGTAATTTAGAGAATTCACGGCAAATTGATAACCCTAATCCAGTTCCTCCATACTTACGGGCTGTTGCTCCATCCGCTTGCTGGAAGGCTTCAAAAATAATTTGTTGTTTATCATCCGCAATACCAGGACCAGTATCGGTAACAACTATTTTCATCCAGAAGTCAGTATCTGTAATACCATCAAGCAGTTCTTTCTCTCGGGTATTTTTTACTTTTTCCAATTTCATTATAACTGAACCTTTTTCTGTAAACTTTACAGCGTTGGATAATAAGTTTTTCAAAATTTGTTGCATTCTTTGTTCGTCGGTATAGAAGATGGATGGCAGATCATCTTCTTTTTCAATAACCAATTCCAGACCCTTTTGCTCTGCCTGAGGAGAAAAGACGCGTTCCAGACTCTCAATAACCTCACACACATTGGTTTCATTAAAGAAGACTTCTAGCTTACCAGCCTCAATTTTAGATAAATCTAAAATATCATTAATGAGTGTCATTAAATCATTACCGGAAGTATGGATTACTTTTGCAAACTCTTTTTCATCCTCTGTATATTCACCCGGCTCTTTATCAGCAAGCATTTCGGATAGGATTAAAATACTGTTCAATGGTGTTCTCAACTCATGAGACATATTCGCAAGAAACTCAGATTTATATTTTGAACTTTGAAGGAGCTGTTCATTTTTAACCTCAAGTTCTTCTTTAGAAATCTCCAATTCCCTCGATTTTTGCTCAGCTTCCAGATTACGTTCTTCCAATTGTTCATTAATCATGCGCAATTCTTCTGATTGCATCTGAAGTTCTTCAGATTGTGTTTGCAATTCTTCTGCCTGAACCTGTAATTCTTCTGTCATAGCCTGCGATTCATTTAGCAGCCTTTCTACTTCCATCCGACCCAGCACACTATTTATAGCCATTCCAAGATTATCGAGCATATGTTTAATCGTTTTTAGCTCAAGTTCAGTAAAACCTTTAATACTTGCAAATTCCAATACAGCTATTACTTTGTGTTCATATAAAACTGGAGCAATCACAATCGACTTCGGTTTAATATCTCCCAGCCCTGTTTTAACAAGTTTATAGTCTTCTGGGACATCATCAAGTAATACAATCTTTTTATCAGCGACTGACTGGCCGATTACGCCTTCTCCAAGACTAAAGCTATCACGTCCTCCATCCCCATAAGAGGCTACCTTATAAAAATGATGATCTTCATTTTCATTTCTTAAATAAAAGGCACCCAGTTCTGCTCCCATGGTTGGAGTAATTTTATTAATGAATTGCTCTGCAAGCTGTCCAACTTTAAAGATTCCCTGATACATCTCCGCAACTTCCGCAACTTTTGTTTGTACCCAGCTTTGATTCTTAATTTCCTGAGTATATTCTTTTTCGTTTCTGCTAAATGTCTCTAATGAAGCTGACATTCTATTAAAAGCAGACGCGATTCGACCAATTTCATCCTCCACTTTTACTTCGATTCTCGGCATAGTAGTGGTATCACTTAAATCTACATTTGTGATAACATCTGTAATTCTGTTTAATTCACGTGCAGAGCTTATGATTACCCAATAGGCCAGAAGTAAAGTTAAAACGATTGTTATTATGAGAGCACTGACAATAATTGTCTGCATTTGTGCATACTTTTCGTCAGCACGTACCAATGCTTCATCCATAAGACTTTCTTGAAAATCAACGAAATCGGCAATTACGGTAAGTACATTATCACTTGCTCTGTCTTTCTCTGCCCTTAACACTTCATAGCTAGTGACCCCTTTTTGCATATCAGTCATTAATTGAGTTTCCAGCTTTGTATAGTTCTCATATGAAGCCCGGAACTCTGCCAATAAGGTTTCGCCTTTTTCTGTATTCGCAATGCTTTCTAGTTTTCTAAAACGGTCTTCTATATAGACATGATTTTGATCAATCGTTTCAGTGGCATCGCTCAATTCTTCTTTACTCGGAGTACTTGAATCCTGCCCCAGTAAATTAAGAGTACGTTCCGATTCGGCAAAATTTCTTTGAATATCATTAATATAGCTAACTTTTTGATAGCGATCATCCACTATCTCAAGTAAATCTCCTCTCGAACTACTCAATCTTCCGTTAATAATGATCATTAAGACAATAATGATTACTAATATTGAGCCAAATCCGACTAAATTTTTTTGCTTAAATGTCATTAATGTACCCCTTCCCAGTTCCCAGTCATCTTTATTATTTATTATCTATTTATAAGGACTATGATTAAGAAAAATTCAAAGATCATACCAATATTATACTGCAATGCCATAACAAAAAGACACTAACTCGTCCTAGTGTCTTTAAAAATAGTACATATTTACTTCTATTTATAAAACAGGGGATAACAACCTGGATAATGATTCCTTAAATCGAATAATTAGGGAACGATTATTATAGATTTCTGCTGTTAATTCATGGCAGTGCTTTAAATCCGCAGCAAATGTATCCCGTAAACGTTCCGCTGTCTCCGCATGATAAATGATGGCATTCACTTCAAAATTCAGTCGGAAACTACGTACATCAATATTCGCTGTGCCAACTGTCGCTAACCGATCATCAATCACTAATGTCTTAGCATGGAGGAATCCATTTTCGTATAAAAATACTTTTGCACCGGCTTTTAATAATTCTCCAACATATGAATAAGTTGCCCAATACACAAATAAATGATCAGGTTTATTGGGAATCATCACACGAACATCCACCCCTGACATCGAGGCAATCCTGATGGCATCCAGTACACTGTCATCTGGTATAAAATATGGTGTCTGCAAATAAATATATTCTTTTGCATCTAATATCATACGAATATAACTCTTTTTAATTTGTTCCCTTTCAGAATCAGGCCCAGATGTAACAATTTGAAGCCCAACTCCTTTTTCGTTATGTTGCTTGCTGTACTTAAAATATTCTTCCGTCCATTCCATCTTATCTCCTGAAGCTTGAGCCCAATCGAGCATAAAACGCGACTGTAAATCATTCACAGCATCTCCGATAATCCTTAAATGGGTATCTCTCCAATAACCGAACTTCGGGTTAAGGCCTAAGTATTCTTCACCGACATTGAATCCACCTAGATATCCAATTTTCCGGTCAATGATGACAAGCTTTCGATGGTTCCGAAAGTTAATTCTGAGATTTACAAGCGGTAATTTCCCAGGAAAGAACGCTTTGGCGTTTCCGCCCGCTTCTACTAATTTTTTTATTCGCTTTTTAGAAATTCTTCTGGAACCCGCATCGTCATAAATCAGCCGTATCTCTACACCTTCTTTAGCCTTTTCAATCAAAGCATCTAGAAGCCTGTTTCCATAAGTATCATTTTGAATAATATAGTATAGTACATGAATATGTTTTTTGGCATTAGCAATATCCTTAAATAAAGCGTTGAATTTATCTTTCCCATCCGTAAAAATTTCAATTTCATTATCATTGGTGTATACGGAGTGGTCAGTTTTCATATTCATTAAAATTAAATCCTTATACCTCTGTGTGATAGAAGTATTAAATGGTTCATCCATATTCTTTAAGTGTTCCTTTTGTTCAGCGATCCTCTGCTCCAGATAATCATAGCCACGCTTATCCCATGTAAATATTTTTCTTTTGCTTAAATTCTGTCCAAGTACGATATACAGAATAAAGCCTCCAATTGGAATAAAGCTCAAAACCATTAACCAAGCCCAAGAAGCGCTGACATTACGTCTTTCTAAAAAAGTTATCGTTAAAGCAAATATAAAATTGATAAGTATCAATAATTGCCATACAAAGCTATCCGTTATTCCCATGCATCTACCTCTCCAACTCAACCATTGTCTTCTTTATAAATATTATAACGATAAAGAATAAAAAAAACATACTGAACTGCATCCATAACCGAACAGGCAACCTATAATTGAAGGTCGCCTTTCATTCACCATACTTCACTATTCTATACCATTCATTAGACATACTATTCACTGAACAGCGCCTAAGTAAAAAGACTTAAACACTTCTTCTACTCATTCACCTAGTATAGATTATATAGATTCCTGGCAATTTAAAGGTAAATAGATCTTAAGAAAGGGAATGATTCAATTGCCAAGAAACAGAGATAATGCCCATGTTAACCCTGAACCGAATCCTGACGGCACACAGGAATCAATCATAAATGACCCAAAAGGTACTAAAATGGGGGTGGTCACTGGTAGCCTCCAGCCTGGTTTTAACCAAAGCCAAAATCCTTATCATGTAAGCGATAAAGATGAAACGCCAGAATCCATGAAAGAGTTTGAACAATTGACCCGTGGAAAGAAGTTAGATGAGATCTAATCTTGATGTTATGGCTTATTGGGGCTATTATAAAGGAAATCCATTTAAGGAGTTTATTATAATATGTCTAAAAAAGTAAGTCTTCAAGAAGCGATTAAACAAAAACTTGCTACTAAGAAACAATCTTCCCAAGCCAGCAGTCTTGGAAACGGTCCTGTCAAGAAAACAAAAGAATTGCAAAGTCAACTGACAAAAAAACCAAACAATCAACGTAAACGTACGGGCGTATAACGATTCAGGGACTGCTGACCGCAGTCCCTTTTTCATTATAAAACTTTGCTCAAAAACAGTTTAGTTCGGCTATGCTGCGGATTTCCAAATAAACTGGTTGGTTCATTTTGTTCCACAATATATCCATCATCCATAAACACGACCCGATCTCCCACCTCACGCGCAAACCCCATTTCGTGTGTAACAACCACCATTGTCATCCCTTCAAGCGCTAGCTCCTTCATAACTTCGAGCACCTCTCCTACCATTTCTGGATCAAGCGCTGAGGTTGGTTCATCAAATAGCATAATTTCCGGCTCCATCGCCAAGGCACGTGCAATCGCAACCCTCTGTTTCTGTCCTCCTGATAAGGAATCAGGATAGGCATTTTCTTTTTCTGTAAGGCCTACTTTTCCGAGAAGCCCCAAGCAATGTTCACGTGCTTCTTCTATAGGAATCTTCTTTACTTTGGTAGGAGCCAGCATTAAATTTTCCAAGACCGTTTTATGGGGAAACAAATTAAAATGTTGAAAAACCATCCCCGTTTTTGTTCGAATCTTATTAATATCTATTTTTTTATCGGCCAGGTCTACCCCATTGATGAATACATGCCCATCCGTTATTTCTTCCAACAAATTTAAACAACGAAGAAAGGTAGATTTGCCTGAACCCGATGGACCTATCACAACTACAACTTCCTGTGGTTTAATGTTTAACGATATGTCTTTTAATACCTCATGATCTCCAAAGCTTTTTTTCAAATTTTTCACATCAATCATTTTGTCTCCAGCCTTCTTTCCAATCTATTTAATAGCATACTTAAAGAAAGCGTTAGGATGAGATAGATAACGGCAGATGTTAAATAAGGCTCCCACACTCGGTAATATTCAGTCGCCATGGCTCTACCCCAATACGTTAGTTCCGGCGCTGCAATAACTGCTGCTATAGAGGACTCCTTAATCAATACAATAAACTCGTTCCCCAGGGGCGGAATAATGCGTTTAAACGCCTGTGGCAGAATAACATATCTCATAGCCTGGCCATGTGACATTCCAAGCGACCTGGCTCCCTCCATTTGCCCAGCATCTATTGATTGAATACCTCCTCTGAAAATTTCAGCAATATAAGCAGCTGCATTTAAGGATAAGGCAAGAATGGTTGCAAGGATAGCATTCGTTTCACCAGTCAAGGCTGGTACCACACCAAAGTGAACTAACAGGAGTTGAACAAATATTGGCGTACCACGAAAAAATGCTATGTAACAATTTAGGGGTATAGATAACCATTTTCTTTTGGTCAACCTTCCAAGTCCGATAAGTAATCCAAGAATTGATCCAATTAATATTCCAGCTATTGAAAGCCCAATTGTATAAAGCGTTCCTTTCATTAATAATGGAGCATAAATCTGTATAATATCCCACCTGAAATCCACACCTGTTCCCCCTTATACAAAGATTGCGTATCACAGCAATTCCTGTGATACGCAATCTTATTCCGCCTTATTATTTTGATTGCTGAGCTTTTAACGTTTCAAGGTCTGGATCAGTCCCGAACCATTTTTTATAAATATCGGTGTATGTTCCATTTTCAAAAATTTCGTTTAATGCTTTATCCACAGCTGCTCTCTCTTTACTGTCCTTTGGAAACATTAATCCATAGTATTCATTGTCAAACGCATTAGGATCTTTTACTACAACAAACTTATCTTTAGGATTATTTTTGGCATATTCCTCGACAACCCCATTATCAGCTACAACGGCATCTGCCCCGCCCTTTTTCATTTCCATAATTGCCAGTACGGTGGTCTCGAATTTTTTTATATCTTTATTGTTTTTGCCCATTACTTTCTCAACTGCAAATTGACCCGTTGTACCAGCTTGAACAGCAATTTGCTTCCCCTTCAAATCCTGAGCTGAGTTAATATCGCTGCCTTCCGGAACGAGGATTTTATTAGTCGATAAAAAATAAGGAACTGAGAAATCATAGGTTTTCTTTCGTTCATCGTTAATGGAAATCGCAGACATTCCAAATGCCGCCATTTTGTCCTTAATCTCAACAAATAATGGATCCCATCCAACATGTTCAATATCTGCAGTAAAGCCTGCTTCCTTAGCTATAGCATTAACGATATCAACATCAAAGCCGACCACTTTACCTTCTTTTTGAAATTCGAACGGTGAATAAGCCGCATCTGTC